>CAYSZE010000243.1:0-30332 GCA_964435255.1 uncultured Oligoflexia bacterium | reverse complement strand
AAGGGGGGCTTTCTATATTTTGCCTTGCTCATGTTAAGGAATCCGTGCTAGCTCTAAGTCATTTATAGGGCTCTTGAAATAGTTACGGGCTTTGGCCCAATAGGAGATGATCGTCAAATGAATGAAGTTTCTCAAGTAGCTTATCGTTATGCAGCACTATTTTATGGTATAATTGCAGCATATTTTTGGTACATATTTTACGCTTTATGGGCATTTTTAGGGAAAAATTATTTTCCGCAAGATGTTTCGAGTGTGTTAAGTATTCAAAATAATAACTTCCATTTAGTAAATATTATTGTAGCTTCTGTTTTAACTTTAGCTATTACAATTGGTCTTATTTTACATAAAAAACTAAAGGAATTTATTGTTGATGTAGGTGATGAGCTTTCTCGTGTTGCTTGGCCAACTTTTAAAGAAGCTCAAAAAACAACAGCTATTGTTATTGCGCTTGTTATTGTTTCTTCTATTATGTTGTTTTTTGCTGATATGATATTTTTAAAAGTGATTAATTTTATAATGAATACTGCAGCTTAAAATTTAAATGATCGAGGAAATAAAAACTATGGTAGATCCAAAAACAAGCGAACAAGACTCTTCTCCCAAAAGCAATTCTTTTAGTCATGAAAGATTCAAATGGTATGCGGTTTTAACGCAATCAGGAATGGAAAAAAAAGCAAAAGCCACTTTAGAAGAGCGGATTAAAAAATTAAAAATGACCGATTATTTTGGACAAATTTTAATCCCAACAATGACAGTGGAAAAGATTGATGAAGGTGGAAAAAAGAAAAAAGTAGAACAAAAAATGATGCCAGGGTATTTGTTTGTCCAAATGGATCCTGAACATAAAGCTACTTTTGGTTGTGTAAAAGACACGCCAAAAATTTCTTCTTTTATTGGTGCGGCGGCAAATCAAGATCCCAAACCAGTTCCTGATGAAGAAATAAGTCGAATATTCAACAGGGCGGCTGAAGCAACCAAAGCAGCACCAGCGAAACCTTTGACTGCCTTTGAAAAAGGTGAAAAAGTAAAAGTAATTGAAGGTCCATTTACAAACTTCATTGGCGACATTGATGAAGTGAAGCCTGATAAAATGAAACTTCGTTTACTTATTTCTGTTTTTGGCAGAGCAACTCCAGTTGAGCTTGAGTTTAATAAAGTTGAAAAACTGAAAGATGGTGAATAACTAAAATACGTTTTAATTTGACTGTTGTAAAAAGCAGAGCTTTAAAAGCTCTGCTTTTTTTTATATTATAGAAGAATAAATTTTAAAATTTCATATATCTCTACAAGGGATCTCAATATGAGTCATATAAATTCAGAAGAACGTAGAAAAGCAGAGAGATATAAAAGTAGTATTCCTGTACTTATTAAAACAAAAGATCATGCGAAAATTTATGAATGCACCTTAATAGATATTTCTAAAAATGGCTTTGCTGTCAGAGTTGAAAATGGTAAATTAAAAATGATGCCAGAAGAGCATTTTTTACTTATTGTCAATGCATCATTATTTGATTTAGAAGACCAACAAAATATTGAAATTAATTCAGTTTGTAAAAGAATTGAAAATGAAAATAATATATTAGGTGCCGTGTTTTATCAAAATACAGAAACAACGGAAAAATTTATTAATATAATTTTAACATACTTTAAAAAAGTAAATGAAAATTTATATTAATTACATTTAAACTCTATGGAGTTTTTATTATGACACTCGTTCTTGAACTTCCAGAAGATTTATCCTTTCTAATAGTGGATGAAAGTGAATCATTTCGTAATACCATGGCTGCTGGTTTAAAATCATTAGGTTTTAAGTTTGTTTCGCAATCTTCGAGTACTGTAGTTGCGTTAGAAATGTTAAAATTAAGAAATATTCAATTTGTGATATGTGAATTAGAAATGCCTGTTATAAGTGGCATTGAATTACTTAAAGAAATTAGAGATTCTAGCGAGATTAATAGAACAGCATTTTTAATGATCAGTAAATTTGCAACTAAAGAAGATATAGCATTACTTGCTGAATATGAAATAGATGGTTTTCTTATGAAACCTTTTTCATTTCAAGCATTGGCGCAAAAAATTCCTAACTGTATGCAAAGTTACAATGACCAAAATACCTTGGAAAATAAATTTCAAGAAGCAAAATCATTAATAAAAAGATGTGACTATACAATTGCATTAAATAAGTATGAACTCATATTAAAAAAACAACCTAACTCCTGTAGAGCAAGAGTTGGGTTAGCTATATGTTTTCAGAAGTTAAAAAATTATTTAAAAGCTGAACAATTGTGTAAACAAGCTATCGATAGAAATCCTTTATATGTTCAGTCATATGATGAGCTTGGAAAAATTTATATAAGTTTAAATAAAATTGAAGAAGCTATTCAGACATCTACAAAAGCTGTGAGTTTAAGTCCTAATAATCCAATTAGATTTGAAAAAATAACTAATATTCTTATACAAAATCAAAGATTAAAAGAAGCAGAAATATTTATGGAAAAAGCCATAAATAATAATGTTATTTATGGTAATGTTTATGAACAATACGGAAAAATATTGTTTTACCAAAGAAAACTTGAAAAAGCGGCATTGTATTTTGAAAAGGCACTTTTAGGAGATCCAAATAATAGAAGTCTTATTAATTTAATGGGAATTTGTTTAAAAGATTTAAGTCGCTTTGAAGATGCTTTGAAATATTATAATATTGCAATTAAAGCGTATCCAACTGATACAAAAGTATTATTTAATAAGGCATTATGTTTTATTGAAATGAAAGAATTTGAAAGAGCTAAAAAACTTTGTGAATATATTTTAACTTTAGAACCTGAAAATGAAAAGGTAATAAAGAAGATAGAAGAAATAGACTTACTTCCTGCTTAATTAAAATAAAATGTATGAATAATCTTAAAATATTTTAGTAAATAATAAAATAGAGTTGGTTGACAATGTTAGGGAAGTTTGAGATTTTTTAATTTCAACTTTATTCATTTATGTTTTTAATGATGAGGTAACAATTGTATGATGAAATGGTGGGGATGGGGTGATCCGCAAAAAACTTTTCCAATGGCAGATAAACCTAATTTGTGGCATTGGATTTGTGGCATATTAAAATTAGATGAAAATGACAAAACAGCAGTTCCTGTATCACGAGAATATGTTCAACTGCCAACAATTAATATCAATCAAGAATTTTTAAGTGAAATTTTACATATTTTAGAAAATAACCAAGTTTATACTTCAGATGACGAACGTCTTTTACATTCATATGGGAAATCATATGCAGATCTTTTCTATGCTAGAAAAGGAATAGTAAAAAAAGCGCCAGATATTGTTATTTATCCGCTTAGTCATGATGAAGTCGAAAATATTATGAAATTGGCGCAACTTCATAACGTGTGTGTTGTTCCTTTTGGTGGAGGGACTAATATTGTAGGCGGTGTAGATCCTCGTGATCAAACAGTAACAACAAAAGGGCAGCGCTGTATCGTTTCTTTAGATATGAAAAGAATGAATAAAGTACTCGCATTGGATCCGCAGTCACAAACAGCGGTTATTCAAGCTGGTGTATTAGGGCCTTTGTTAGAAGAACAACTTAATGCAAAAGGCTGGTCTTTAGGACATTATCCAGATTCTTTTGAATATTCTACTTTGGGAGGATGGCTTGCAACACGCTCTGCAGGCATGCAGTCCGATGCCTATGGTAAAATAGAAGATATGCTTGTTTCTGTAAAAATGGTGACGCCAACGGGAACGGTCATTACAAAAACAACTCCAGCGTCAAGTGCGGGTCCTGATCTCAACCGTCTTATTGTTGGTTCTGAAGGAATTTTAGGGGTTATTACAGAAGCAACTATGCGTGTGCATAAGGCACCAGAAGTAAAAGACTATCGCGGTTTTATTTTTCCAACCTTTGAAAAAGGTGTTGAAGCAATTCGTGAATGTATCGATAAAAATTGGCTTCCAAGTATGATCCGTTTACAAGATGAATTTGAAACACAACTTGCATTTAATATGAAGACACCTAAAAAAGGTATAGAAGCCATTATTCAAAAACAAGTTAAAAAATTTCTTTTGGCAACAGGTTATCAAAAACCTTGCATAATGATTGTGGGTTTTGAAGGAGATCAAAAGAACACCCAAGTTGTGAGTCAAGAAGCAGTTAAAATATTAAAGAAACATAGGGCATTTTCTTTAGGAAAAAGTGTAGGTAAAACTTGGTCAAAAGATAAATTTAATATTCCTTACTTGCGTGACCATATGATGGATTATGCTGTTATGGTTGATGTTGCGGAAACAGCTGCGGTTTGGTCAAAATTATTGAATGTCTATCAACGGACAATTGAAGAAGTAAAAAATCGTTTTGCACAAGATAACAATGGAAAAAATACAGGTTATATTGGGTGTCATATATCTCATACTTATCAAACAGGTGCTTGTTTGTATTTTACCTATGCAACAAAGCAACAACAAGGTAACGAATTAGAACAATATTATGGCTATAAAAAATTAATTACCGATAATTTTTTGAGAAATGGTGCTACTTTAACTCATCATCATGCGGTGGGCTACGAACATTCTCCTTGGATGGAGTCAGAAGTTTCAGCGACTGGGCTAAGAGCAATTAAAGCTGTGAAAGATGTGCTTGATCCTAAAAATATCTGTAACCCTGGAAAAGTTTTGCCAGTTGAAGAAGAGTTAAAGTTAGGTGTGTTTGGAATTGACGCCCCTGAAATGGTTAATCAAAGTAAGAGCAGAGCTAAAAAGAGAAGCGGGCAAGTAAGTCGCAACGTGCACGAAAACACGATTGGCTAGTCCTGGTATGCAGACAAGTTCGCCATTTAACAATGCGTTTAGTCCTTGCGCGGCGACTTCACGTGCTGTCATGCCAGAGGACTTTTCAATAATATTTTTCTGAGACAATTCATTAATATTAGAGCGGGTGCGAAATGCGGTTTGAGTGATGCCTGGGCATAAACTACAAATTTGAATACCAAATTTTTTGTTTTCATGTGCTAAAGAAGTTGTAAATGATAATAAAAAAGATTTACATCCGCCATATACTGATTGGTATGGGACAGGGGAAAACGAGTAAACAGAGCCAACATTTAAAATATAACCAAACTTATTTTTTTGCATATTTGGTAGAACAAGTTTTGTTAAATTTAAAGTTGTTATAATTTGTAAATGAACTAAATCTATTTCTTTTTGAATATTTGTTTCATGAAAGGCACCATGAATTCCGAAACCCGCATTATTAATAAGTAAGTCAACTGATAGCTTTTCTTTTTCCAAATATTGCGCAATTGTATCAACGGCATCTTGTTTAGTAAGATCAAGGACAAGAGGATATATTTTAGTTTTATATTTTTCAAATAAGTTAGTCGCTAATTCTTGTAATTTAAAGCTATCTCTTGCAATTACAATAATATCATAACCTTTTTCTGCTAAAAGCTGAGTGAAAGCATAACCTATCCCACTTGAAGCTCCAGTCACTAAAGCGAGTTTTTTTCTTTTTACTTCAATGACATTGTATTTTTTGTTGTTGTTAAATAAGTTCATTTCTCCTAATGATACCTGCCTTTCGTTGATCAAAATATTCTAGTTCTTGGGTTTTAATTTGTTTGGCAATTTGCTGGACAATTTCTCCACACCCTTCACGGCCTGGTAATTTAGTCTCAGGCTGAATCAAATTCAATTTAATATAAAAGTTTGAATTTTTTAAGGGATAGTTTGAGTATGATTCTTGCTTGTCTCCTCTAACATAAATGCAAAGAACCCTACAATTTGGAACATTTTGAATAATTTTCCCAACTCCATATGTCATTTGAGTTTCTTCAAATTTTCCTGTGCGGCTTCTTTTGCCTTCAGGAAAAATAGTAATAATTTCTCCTGTAAGAAGTAAATCTTTACAAATAGATAAAATTTCATTGTGATGCGATGCCGAAGCATCACGGTGGATAAAAATACATTTAGCTAAAAAAGCAATGGCTCTATAATACCATTTTTTACCAAAAAAATCGCCTGCGGGTAAATTCCAGGAAAAGTACTTATAGTTAAATTGATACCAGTAATTAGGTGCTAATGCCCAAATAATAAGGCAGGAGTCAATAAACGTTAGATGATTCGCGCAGATAATTAATGGTTTTTTGTTCTGAATAATTTCTTTAAATTGTTTTCTTATTTCTTTTTTATTTTCAATATTATATCCCATAATATACTTAAAAATAAAAGTAATTGAATAGCAAAAGGGAATTAGCAATAAAAAACTCATGGTTTTTTGAAATAAAAGTCTTTGCTGTGTATATCTAACAAGAACGGGGGAATGACTCCCTTCTGTTTCTTTAACTTGCAGAATTTGTGAAGAAGATTTCGTATTCTCTTTCTCAAGCATGTATAAAGTCCTCCTATAAATGCAACATTTATTTTATTTGATCTAAATAGGTGAGTAAATATGTAAAATTAAAAATATTTATCGTTACGCATTGAATATTAAGGACACATTTCAAAATGATTACCAAAAAAGTAAATATCATTTTCATTCAATTAAAACTTGATCTTAAAATTACAATATGATTTTGTTATTTATTTGGTTATGTGCTTCTTTCCTCGAAATATGACTAGGATAAGGTTCTACTTTAAATGGATAAAAAAAATCGCAAACAGTTATTTTTTTATGGTATTTTATTTAATTCATTAATTATAATAAGTTGTGTTTCAAAACCTCCAATGCAGGTATTCACAAATTCTTTTCATTGCTCTTCTGAACTAGGAGGTAAGTCTGAACAACATTTACCAGAATGCAGTCTATCGACTGAAGACGATCATTATTGTCAAATAAAGCTTGAAAATTTAAAACCTACCCAGTTTAATTTTGGTGAAGAATATGTAAAACAAAATTATAATTTCTTTAAGTATCAACCCAAAAAGTATCAAAATTATTTATGCAAATCCCCAATTGAGATTGTTATAGGATCAAAGAAAAACTCAGGTTTTTATGTGGTTGATGGGCATCACCGTTTAAAAATAATTGAACTTTTTAGAAATTTACAAGCGAGTGATTTTACGGTAGTTGCTAAAGTAACAAAAAACTATCGTTTAGTTAGTGCAAATTTAGAACCCAAAGACTTTTGGAACTCCATGATTGCCGATAACTATGTTTACTTGAATGATAGGGGTGAAACAAAAGCTACAGAACAATTACCAAAAACATTTGCAGGTATGACAAATGATCCCTATATTTCTTTAGTTTCTTTCATCCGTGATGATAAACAAAAATATTGTTTTGATAATGAACTTTCTTCATTTCAAAATTATGGTGAACTCTATTGGGCAGACTATTTTAGGAATTACAAAGGTTTAGAATTGTATACCGATAAAAAAATATACAATTACTATAAAAATAGAATTATTTATTTTGCTTCCAAAAACCCAGAAAAGAAAAAAAATATTTGTAAATCCTTAGAAGCGTCACATTTGCCAGGGTATACTAATTCAAATAAATCAATGCCAACGTTAGTGATAGATAGCAATGGCATGAGTGGGGAAGTAAAACATTTTCGTACTATGAAAATGTTAGAAAAAGTAGCACATATTAATAAAAAAGGCTTAAAAAATTTAAATGCGTCAGGAAGTGCTCAATTTTCTGAAAGCCAATTGGCCTGGATTAAAATGAATACGGCAGAAAATTTAACCGTTGTTGATTTACGTCAGGAATCACACGGGTTTATTAATGGGAATCCTGTGACTTGGACGGCACCAATGAACTGGGCAAATAAGGGGAAATTAAAAAGTAATATTATAATAGATGAATCTGTCAGATTAAATGAGTTGTTATATCAAGATCACATTGCCATTCCAACAGCAAAAAATTATAAACAAAATAATTTCAAAATTAGTGACTTTATTAAATTGGAAATTCAGAATATCTCTCGTGAAGATGAAATAACACAGAAAAGTAATATTGGTTATTATAGAATAACAGTCTCAGATCACTCAAAACCAACAGATGATGATGTCGAAGATTTTTATCAATTTTATAAAACATTAAAACCAGATCAATGGCTGCATTTTCATTGTCGCGGTGGCAAGGGAAGAACAACGACGTTTTTAGCAATGTACGATATGTTGCATAATGCTCATACAGTCTCTTTTCATGACATTATAAAAAGACAGGCAGCAATTGAACCTTTTTATAATCTACAGGAAGTTAAAAAACCAAGTAAAAGAACATTACAAGAAGATCGGATCAATTTTTTAAAAGATTTTTATTTATTTGCTAAAGATGTACATAATGGTTTTAAAGGGACTTGGAAACAATGGAAAGTATCCAAGTCTTCATAAGTGAAATACGAATGGTATTAATTTTTTGGGGCTTTTTTTCCACTGGTCAAAGCTTTTAATTGTGGTAGACACCATTGTTTTAAACCAGGAATATGGACCTCGTTCCAGTATTTTTCCCATTTAATATCGGTTGGTGTATACGAAAATTCTTCTTCAGTAACGCGGTGTTTTAGTAAATTATCTGATTTAAAAGTATAATTATAATCATATATAAATGGTTTATAAACTTTCATGATAGTTTCAATTGTTCTGGCTTTTCTTTTTATTGTAGAAATAGCAGTTTCAATTCCAAATTTAGTTATGATTTTAGCTGAGTTTTTATCAAGCTTTATTTTATCAAAAATATAAGAAACCGATTTTTCAAAACGATTGATATTGGTTCCAGAAAAAATATGTTGAGGCGTGATAAAACGAGGTCTCGGACTAGGTAACAGAATTTGTGAAAATGTTTTTTTCTCATTTTGTCTATAATAATTAAAGACATATTCAGATGCTAAAGCAACTGATAATGGATTTATTGATGAAGTTGAACTTTGATAAACAGATGAATGTTTGCTTGTGAGTAATGCTGATGCTGCTATTGTCAAACCTTTTGCAACATAATCAACTGGAATAATGTCTAAATTATGATTAGGCTTAGCAACAATCAGGCGATATCTAGTGCTAAACATTTGTATAAAAGGAGCTGTACCGTTAAAATCTTCATTCCAGCCAGGGAACGGGTATTTTTCAGCCGATTCTACAATGCTGGGTCTAAAAATACATAGACGTTCAGCAGGAATTTTGTTACTTAAAACAGCTTCTCCTAAACCTTTAGTATAAGTATAGGTATTTGGCCAGCCTAGTCTTTCAGCCCTTAAAGTGCCAAGTTTTACCAGTTCTTTGTCGGTTGCATTTCGAGATCTTGCAGCTAGAGCTTCTTGGATCCCCCATTTTATTTCTTCTTCAGCAGAAAATTTTGTTCCGTTAGGAGAGATATCTTTAATAGGTTGTTCTGGAACAATGCCATCAGCCATACCAGCAACGTAACAAGTAGAGATATGTAAAAGTTTTGCTTTTTTAGTTGTGAGAAGAAAATTAGCAACAATTTTTGTGCTTTCTGAATTCGACTTTAACATTTGATCTAGTGGTGCAAAAAATCTGAGATCTGCTGCAAAATTAACGACTAAATCGAGATCATTTCTTAAATTTTCTAGTGTTTGCTCTTCTAAATTAAAATTATCGATACAAACATTACCTGAAATAACTTCTATTTTCTTTAATTTTGACAATTCATTGCCATAAATATTTCTTAAATTATTAAAGACTGGTGAACGCGCATAAATTTCTTCAAAGCGAGTATTACCGCATTTACCTTTTTCTGGTCTAACTAAGATAACAACTTTTTTAATTTTTGGAATATATTCTAAGAGCATGGATATCCAGACTTTACTTATAAATCCACTCCCTCCAATAATTAATATGGTTTTACCTTCTAATATGCGATGAATGGAGAGATTAGATATTGTCATATATGGTACCCTTTCCTGTACACTTAAACCTTCTTACAACTTAACAAGAAATGCTAAACCAATAGAGTGTTTGGCATCACTTTGCAGAATGTTGTAATATATAAGGTTGTCATATTGCTATAATTCTTTCAAGCAGTTGCCTTTGGTTTATTAAAACTGCCAACTCCCACCAATATTGATGTAAGGCGAGATCCATTGTCTCTGCGGAATATCAACATCAGAATTGCCTGACTGTGTTGTTGAAATATTACTTGTCGCAATGTCTAGCCCTAAACTAGTAAGTAAACTAAAGCGACCTGATTTTGATCCTTCTGCTGATTCAAATGCCCCATTTGCTGCTATACGTATTCCAAAATTTTGTTCTGTTTTTTGTAACGAAACATTATTGTAATTAAAGCTTAAATTATTTTGAAAATAAAAAGGCTCTAAATGCGCATAAAGTCTAATAGGGGTATTTAAACCAGTTTGTTGTGAACTCCAATTTGCAAGTTCAATGTCTGCTGGTAAAGAAACTTGATAGGTTGGATATTTTTGCGACTGACGATAAAAGTAACTAGCATTATCTGAAAATGTACCGTGTGACGCAGAGTCTTTACTAATTGCATTTTGATTATTTGTCGAAGCATTTCCTGAAAAAAATGCACTAAATGAAATACCTTGTGTAAATAATGGGGTTATTACTTGTGAATAATTAACTCGAGTTGTTATTCCTTGGCTTGTTATATTTATTCCATTATTGTCATAATTTATGCGACGATAGCCAATTTGGGCGTTCATAAATATTTTACTTTCAACATCGCGGAAAATTTGGAATCCACCAAACACGTCGACAATATAAAAGCTGCCTCCCTTCCAATTTGGATCCCAATATTGTCTAAAAGGTGCATAAGCCATTCCAAAAGCATCACCACCAATAACAATGCCGCGCGTTAAACCCAAAATACATTGTTCGTAGCTACAAAATATTTCAGCTTCATCAGGAAAGGAAGAAGGAGTCAAACGCATTGCAGATAAAGAACGCGGACGTGCATTGATAAAAGGTGAAATACCTTCTGAATAATCAGGAGATTCTTTATAAACAGGACGTCCGTCATTTTGTGCAAATGATGCCCCTGATAAACTTCCCAAAAATGAAATTATACTGACATATTTTGCAAATTTTAATTTGTTCATACCTTCCCCTGTGACACGACCAGATCGATAAAAATACATTACAAGTCTTTTGGAAGACTTATCAAAAAAAGGTTATACAGGTATTTTTCCTGAGTAACAATTTATGAGTTCATAATTCATAAGATTTTTAAAACGTATTAGATGCAATGCAGTTTTGTTTATTTGATAAATAAGTGTGTTTGTGTCATATTAACAAAAATGTATATTCGGGCTTAACACGGAGGTTATTATTGAGTATGCTGATATCATTAGAGCAATTGTTGCAACTTAATCTTCCTTATGATGTTTTCCCCTTTATTCTTGTTTTTTATTGGATTATAAGTGGGGCAATCGTCCAGTCTTTTTTTATGAAACTTGATAAATATTTACCTGTCGGAAGTTATAGTCATACAGTAGAAACTGCGATGACAAGAAGATTATTTTATTTTATTTGTGGTGGTGCATTATTACCAATGCTTATTTCATTATTACCGCCCATTTTATTCATGGTCTATTTAGCTAAATTTTTGGAAGAAAAAGTAAATAGGAAACAAGTATGAAAAAAAATGCTCAGGGAAGCAAAGGGAATTGGGAATTTGATAAAAACATATTTCTAAATAATTGCAAAAAATCTTCCAATCAGACTTTCGAAAATTTAAAATATCTTTTGGAAAAATTAGATGATCCTTTAACAAGAAAAGAAGCACGTTGTGCTTTAACAGATCTTTTTGAATTTTTCAGTCATGCTGATGATTATGAAGATCCTATTTCAATTTATCACTTCTCAATCGATAAATTAATTACTGATGGCCAAGAGAATAGTAATAACACTTTATTATTGCTACAATTGCCAAGTATTTTTACACCAGAAGACTGGTCTTTTACCTTTTATGAAGGGCTTGCGCGTTATCCAAGTTCTGAATTTCATCATAGAACTTTAGCAGAACTAGGTTGTGGAAATGGTTGGATCAGTATTGCCTTAGCTAAACGCTGTGCTCCTGGAATGATTTATGGACTGGATATTAATCCTAAGGCGATTATTTGTGCACGTATTAATTTGTATTTAAATGCATTAGACAATCAAGGGCAGAGCATTTTAGACTCCGAAGGAAAATCAATATTAGATAGAGTTCAATTTTATCATTCAGACTTATTAGAATATTGTCTAGAAAATCAAATTAAATTAGATAAAGTTATTGGTTGTATTCCACAAGTTCTCGCTCCCGATTCTAGTTTAGTGCCAAGTATTATGCCTGAAGGAGCATCTGATGAAGCGCTTTATGCTTTAAGTAACTACTGTGCAAAACAAGGATATATAGAAGATCAATTTGGACTAGGTTTAATTGCAAGAGCTGTTGAAGAATCAATTGATGTTATGAAATCTTCTGGGAAAGTTATATTAAATCTTGGGGGAAGACCTGGGAAAGCCGTTTTGGAACGTTTGCTCTCTCGGCGTGGCTGTAAAGTAACAACTGTCTGGCAAACAAAAATTGAACAAGCTGGAGACACAGAAATAAAGCCACTTGTTGATATTGAGAAAAATTCCTCATACCGCTTTGAATTTTATATGGGACCAAATTCTGCTGATAGTATTTCAGCAAGAACGGCATATGCTTATTTGCAAAATGGCGGTAAAATATTTCATTCATTGCAGGTTATCGATGCGGAAGTCCGTGACAGCCATAAAATGCGAAAAGTATTAAGGTTACTGAAAAAAGAAGAATATTCCGATGCTAGAAGTGGTCTCGATTTAACCTATTCAGATCGTTCATTAGTCGAGGAAAAACTATCTTTTTTAGCGCGTTTATCTGATAAATTAAGTTCAGATACAGCATTTGATTATGAAGATGTGCGTGGGGAAAATTCCTTTAGAAGAAATTTAGCTGAATTTTTTCGGACATACTGGCGTATTCCTATGACAGCTAAAAGTATTTTAGTCTCGCCTACCCGAGCTGCATTTATAAAAAATATTTTTTCAATTTATGCAATAAAAAAAGCAATTATTGATAAAGAAATAGCTAAAGAATTGCCTACAGAATGGTTACAAAATGATATAACCGATGTTGGTAATCAAATTTTTGTTTTAGAAGCTCCAAAACAATGTGAGCTCGTTTGTAAATTAATTGAAGCAGTTAAACCTGAACTAGTAGTTTGTTCTCTAACTGATTATGAAATTAAGGGGCAAGATTCCTTTAGACGCCTTATTGAGACAGCGGGAAAATTTGGAACAAGACTTGTTGTTGACTTTAGTAATGGCTGTGAATTAACAAGTTATCCAAAAGGAAATGGGATATTTGAGTATTTGTCAGATCAAGAGTTACCAAAGCATGTTACGTTAATATGTGCTTTAATACACAACAGAATATATTCTGATCTGGAAGTTACATTTTCTATATGTGAAAACGAAACATTTAATACTGCAATGTGTAATGCAGCAGAAGTCACATATTCACGGACATCTGTGGTATTGCAAGAATTTTATAATACAATTCTAATTGATTTACTTGGTTTTCATGTCAAAAATAATAAAAGAGGTATGTCTCATTCTTTACGCCTCCCAAAAGAAGAAGAAAAAGAATTTAAAGCAAATTTTGTTGGATTTTCAACTAATTATTTATATTTAGCAAAGCACCATGCGATTAAAAATTCTTTTCATAATATAAGTCCTAATGCAATTCGTCTCGATTATGGGGAAAATTGTTATCCGACGGGAAGTTTTGTAAAAGCAGCTATTTTTGAAAGTTTTGTTAGACAAAATATATCTCATTATGAGCAGGCGCCAGAATCTGAAATTATTGAAAATGTGTGTTCACGTTTTGGTTTTGAAAATGTTGAAAATTCTTCTATATATCTTGCAAATGGCATATCTGCTTTATTTGCAGCAATTTGTGAATATTGTGCTTTAAATAATGAAACTTTGATCATGCCTACTGGTAATTATGGTTATTTTGAGGCAGCGGCTTTTTTCTATGCAACTCCTATAGCGTCTTTAAAAACAAAAATAGAGCAGCAATTTAAGATACAAGCAATTAAACTAAGAGAAATATTATCGCATGAAAAGAAAAAATTTTGGATTTATTTGAATATGCCGATTGTAAATCCAACGGGAGCTAAATACTCAAAGCAAGAAATTATAGAAATTTTTAAAACTGCAGAAAAGTATAATGCTACAATAATTCTTGATACAATATTTGCTGAACTTGATTTTAGTCAAAAAGAAAATATTTATGATATTTCTTCCATAATTAAAAATTATGCACCACACCTAAAATTTGTTTTGCTGGGGGGAATTTCAAAAGAATTATCAGCAGGAGGATTAAGAATTGGTTATGCATATTCTTCTGATTACTCAACAAAGATAGCTTTTGAAAAAGCAGTTTATATCCCATTTCCTAAAACAATAAAATATGCAATAAGAAAAATATTTTATTGCTTAAATAAACAAAGTGAAGAAGTCACGCATCACTTTTTTGAACAGTCAACATTTTTAAAAGAAAGAGCTGAAAAATTAAGCCATATTCTTTCTCTGCATGGTTGGGAACCTCTCGACTCAAAAGGTGGACTATTTATTATAGCAAAACCTACAAAATTAATTGGTAAAAGTGTGCAAGTAAAACTTAACAATAAAGAAGAAAATGTTACAATCACTGGCGATAACGTACATGAAGTTTTATTTAGCTTAACAGGTTTACTTATTAATAGCTCAGAATGGACAGGAATTCCAAATTACTGCCGGTTTGTTTTATCTGTTTCTGAATTAGAGTTTGAAAAAGCAATAGATAAACTCCGTTACTTTTGGAATACCGTGAATCGGGAGGAATGATGGCTCAAAAAGAGATAGGTGAAGTTTCTATTGACTCGTTGTTACATGAAAATAGAAAATTTTTACCCTCTAAATCGTTTTCTGATGATTATGTTTTAAAAGATTTTAGCACATATAAAAGGCTGTATAATAGTTCAATAAAAAACCCGCAAAAGTTTTGGGAAGGAATGGCAACAAAGCATCTTGTATTTTTTAAAAAATGGCGTTCTGTACACAAGTGGAAAGATTGCAAGGCTGAGTGGTTTTTAGGTGCGACCTTAAATATTTCTTATAACTGTTTAGATAGGCATGTATTTAGTGGAAAAAATAATAAAGCAGCTTTAATTTGGGAAGGTGAACCAGGGGATGTTAGAACGTTAACTTATCAGCAGCTTTTTTTAGAAGTTTCTAAATGTGCCAATATGTTTAAAAGTTTAGGTCTAGAAACAGGTGATAAAGTTGCGATATATATGCCCCTTATCCCAGAAGCAGTGATTGCAATGCTTGCCTGTATGCGGTTAGGAATTGTTCATACAGTGGTATTTGGCGGTTTTAGCAGCAATTCCTTGCGGGATCGTATTCAAGACTCCAATTGTAAATTATTAATTACGGCTGATGGTGGTTTCCGCAAAGGTAACACTGTTAAAATGAAAGAAATGGCCGATGAAATTTTAAAAGAAACCCCCTCTATTCAAAATGTCATTGTTGTTAAAAGAACAAATGAAAATGTAAATATGAAAAAAGGCCGTGACGTTTGGTGGCATGAATGGATGGAAAAGCAAAATAACTATTGTGAACCTGTTCCTGTTTCTTCTGAACACCCTTCATTCATTTTATATACAAGTGGGACAACAGGAAAACCGAAAGGATTATTGCATACAACAGCTGGTTATTTGCTCGGCGCAACTGTCACAGCAAAATATATCTTTGATATAAAAGATTCTGATATTTATTGGTGTACTGCCGATGTTGGTTGGATTACGGGGCATTCTTATGTTGTTTATGGACCATTAAGTAACGGTGCAACTGTATTTATGTATGAAGGAGCTCCCACTTTTCCTGAACCAGACAGGTTTTGGAAAATGATAGCAAAACATCGCATTTCTATTCTTTATACAGCACCAACAGCTATTCGTGCATTTATACGTTTAGGTAACGAATATCCTATGCGCCATAATTTATCGAGTTTACGATTGCTTGGTACAGTGGGTGAGCCTATAAATCCTGAAGCTTGGATTTGGTATTATGAAATTATCGGAAAAAAGAAATGTCCGATTGTAGATACATGGTGGCAAACTGAAACAGGTGCTGCCATGATCACTCCTTTGCCAGGAGTGACACCAGCAAAACCAGGCAGTGCGACGTTACCTTTTTTTGGCATTGAACCGCTTATTTTAAAAAAGGATGGCTCAAAGTCAAAAGGTGAGGAAGGTGGTTATCTCTGTATTAAAAAACCATGGCCCTATATGGCGCGTACAATTCATGGTGATCATGAGCGTTATAAAAAAACTTATTGGAATGAAATTGAAGGTTATTATTTTACGGGCGATGGTGCCCATCAAGATAAAGATGGTTACTTTTGGATCATGGGTCGGGTCGATGACGTGATCAATGTCAGTGGCCATCGGCTAGGAACTATGGAAATAGAAAGTGCTGCTGTGCATCATCCTTGTATTGCAGAATGCGCCGTAGTTGGAAGACCAGATCCCATTAAAGGGCAAGGAATAGTTGCGTTTGTAACATTAAAAAAGGCTGTTACGGTAAATAAATATTTAAAAGAAGATATTTCAAATTTCATCGCAAAAGAAATAGGAAGTTTAGCAAGACCTGATGAAATTCGTTTTACCGAAGCATTACCTAAAACCCGTAGCGGAAAAATTATGCGCAGACTTTTAAGAGAACTTGCGACAACAGGTTCTATTAAAGGTGACACCACCACATTAGAAGATTTTTCTGTTCTCGAAAAGTTAAGAGAAAAAGATGAAGATTAATAAAAAATTGTTACAAAACTTCCGCTAATTCTAAAGTAACAATAAACCTTGCATTTACACATTCTTTATCATAATTAATATCGCCATTATGAATTTGTAATAATTTTTTACTAATACTAAGTCCTAGCCCTAAACCTTTTTCTCTATTTTTAGTTGTATAAAAAGGTTTCATAAGTCTATTTTGTATTTCTTCAGATAATTGTTTTCCGCTATCTGTAAATGAAATGAAGACTTTATTTTCTTTCACCCAAGACTCAATGTTAATCCAACGTTCATCAAGGTTTTGCGCTGAAATAGACTCGCAAGAATTCTTAATAATATTTATAAATACTTGAATTAAAAGCTCTGGTAAGCATTCAATATTAATATTATCTTTACAATTTATGGTTAATTTAATGTCATTTATTTTTAAATTATCTTCAAGTAAATATTTTGTGTTTTCCAAAATTGATAGTAAGTTATATGTCTCTTTATTGAGTTTCATTGAATTAGGGTATGCTAACATTTTAATACTTTTAATTATTTTAGCTATCATGTCAGAGTGTGAAGCTATTTTTTCAGAGTATTTTAAAGCATTTTTAATTGAATCATTTTGCGGTTGGTTGTTGTATTCATCTTCTAAATATTTTCTTAACAAGTATGCTGAGCCTGAAATAAATGCGATATGATTGTTAATATTATGAATTATCCCTGGCGAAATTTCTGATAGCAATGTAAATTGTTGGTTTGGCACAAATTCTTTTTCAACTTTATTAGGTACAACTATTTGGCCTTTTTCTTCAAGAAACTTTTTTGTAGCCCCTACCACATCATTAATTGCAAAGGGTTTATTGAATAAAGCAGATAAGTATCTTGAATTGATAAATCGGGGTAGGCCGTCATACAGACTATGATTGGTTTGTAATGTTCTAAATGCTTAAGCTCTTCAAGAAATTCATATCCCGTTATAACTGGCATTTTCATATCAGTTAAAATGACATCAGGAGTAGATGCTTTGCAAATATTAAGAGCTTCTTCCCCATTCTTTGCGGTCAATGTATCAAAACCTTCTTTTTTATATTTTGCCGATAAAAATTGGCAGATCATAGGCTCATCGTCAACGATAAGAATAGAAGGCATAAAAAGTCACCTTTAAAAATGTAGCTATTAATTAGGATATCGGTCGTAATTAGTAAGAATTGAGGAAATAAAAAGTATTAAATAAGTCTTAAAATTTTACGAAGATATTAAGTATTTGTTTTTGAAAGGAATTTATGAGTTGTTGAATACTATGGTTTTACCAATTATTAAGTTTCCAAGTGATATCATAACAGACTTGATGATTAAATATTCTGTTATTTTTTCTTCAGGTATTCTTTCAATTCTTTTGATTTATTCAATAGTATTCTATATTTTTCTTAGAAGAAAAAATTATATTCTTTATATCATTTATATAGTATCAGTATTATATTTAGTTATGACAAGCTCAGATCTCTTAAAAAAAATATACTGGGATAATAGTTCATTATTTAGCTCTGTAAACTTAATTTGTTCACATACTTTATTTTATATTTCATTCTCTATTTTCTTTATGTATTCTTTAAAGACGGAGAGAAATTTTCCATCAATTCATAAATTTTTAGGGTATTTTATAATGTACCCTATATTTTTATTACTGTTATCAACCATTGATATAAGTTTATCTAAAATACTGATTGTGAATTTATATCAATTATTTCCCGTATTGTTTATTTATATTACAATTAAAGCAATGCCAATTGATAATATAAAAGCAAAAGGTTATTTAAAAATATTTTTAGGCTTATTATTTGTTATTTTAATTTATGGTTTAAGCTTAGATGCTGAACTTAATTCTCAAAATTTATTCAAATTGTTGTTATATATAGGATTTATTTTTGAAATTATTTACTATTCATTTGCGATTGCAAATAAAATAAGAAAATATTCAAATGACATTAAGCTCTTGGAAAGAAGGTCTGTATTACAAGATATAAAGTTTCATGACCTTCTAGAAGCTACTTTTGATTGTTTTTGGGAAACTAGTAAAAGTGGTGATTTAATTTATATTTCAAATAAAATATATGAAAAAATAGGATATAAAAAAGAAGAAATTATTATAACCAAATTGGAAGATCTTTTCTCTAAAAATGCCCCAAATGAACTAAAAATTCAACTTAGAGCTATTATGGGGAAAAAAAATTCTTTTAAAAATATTGAGATTGTGGGTGAGACAAAAACAGGTCTGTTCATTTGGTTTAAACTTAATGCTATAGTTAAAAAAGATAATTTAGGAAATTTTCAAGGATATATTGGGGCTCTTATTGATGAAACATCGGACAGGCATAGGCAATATGAATTATTTATGAAAAATAATACAAAAAGTTTAGCAAGAATGGCTGGTGCTATAGCGCATGAAATTAATAATCCACTAGCATTTATCTTTTTGGCTATAGATTCTATTATTAATAATGATGAAAATATAAGTGGTGGAAACAACAAAAAAATTATTAATTTATTAATGGATATAAAAAAGAAAGGATTAAAAATATCAAATATTGTTTCGAAATTGCAAGGTTTATCTATGCAAGGTTCGGAATTAATTAAAACAGAGTGTAAACTTTCTAGTATAATAGATATGGCTGTTCGGTTTTGCATATATGAAATAAAATCTGCGGGAGTTTCTTTAGATATTCAAATAGATGAAAATGAGAAATTTGTTTTAGTTAAGAAAGAAGAAATTTCAAAAGCTTTAGTTAACCTCATTCATAATGCGATTGAAGCAACTGAAAACAGTGAGAATCCTTGGATAAAAATATCTGTTAAATGTGAGGATGATGACTATATATCCCTATCAATAATGGATAATGGTGAAGTTATTCCAATCGATCACCGTGCAAGTATATTTGAACCTTTTTATACGACGAAAGATTTTAAAAACATCGGTCTTGGATTAACTCAGTCATATCAATTTGTTATACGAAATAGTGGGACCTTAGCGTTAGATATCAATGCGAAAAATACAAACTTTATCATGAAATTTAAAGGAAAAAATAATTAAAAAAACGCCTGAGCCAAAAATTGATTGACAGTTTACTAGCAATAAAATAAACTCAAAAGGTTACTAATTACTGTAACCCTGCAACAAAGGTAAATTGCAATGAAATTAGAAAGTTTATTTATATATAAAAGGGGAGAAGCATTTAGCTATACTTCTCAATTTTCAACACTTTTATCAATTCTTTCTTCTTCTAATAATTGCAATTCAAATAATTCCAATCTTAATAATAATAATTAATTCCATAATTTAAAAAATTTATAATATATTTTCAGAAATAATAATTTAATTTTTAATTACTTTTTCTGGTTTATTTAACCCTATATTTATTTGAGGTGATTTATGTCATTATGCTCAATTACGTGTTCTGTTACTCCATTTTCTGCTAAAGTTTTAAAACAAACAGAAGCAGAGATACACTTTGTTAAAACTCTTTTTGCAGATCTTTTAGCAGAATCTTTAAAGTTACAAAAGGTATCAGCTCCTCTTTTTGTAGAAGCAGGAACTGGTATTAACGATGATTTAAACGGAATAGAATTACCTATTTCCTTTAAAATTCCAGAATATAGTAAATCGAAAACGTTAGAAATAGTTCAATCATTAGCAAAATGGAAACGAATGATGTTGAAAACCTATGACTTTCCAGTTGGTGAAGGTTTATATACAGATATGCGCGCTATCCGTCCGTTTGATAAAATAGATGCCACTCATTCGGCTTATGTTGATCAATGGGATTGGGAAATGGTTATTAGCAAGGAGCAACGAAACTTATCATTCTTAAGAGAAACTGTAGAAAAAATATACGCGGCTCTCAAAACAACTGAAAAAGTTTTTGCGACAAAATTTGCAACTATTGAAACTGTTTTGCCAGATAAAATAACATTTGTGCATACTGAAGAGCTTTTAGATATGTATCCGCATTTGTCACCTTCAGAACGAGAAAGTGAAGTGTGTCGTAAGTTCGGAGCAGTCTTTCTCATAGGCATTGGTGGAAAATTAAAAAACGGTGAAGCCCACGATGGCAGAGCTCCTGACTACGATGACTGGAGCACGCCTTCTGAAAAAAGTTACCATGGTCTCAATGGTGATATTCTAGTCTGGCATCCTGAATTAAAAAGTGCTTTCGAATTATCGTCAATGGGTATTCGAGTCGATGAAATTGCGTTGAAAAAACAATTGGCGTTATTGGGTTGTGAACAGAGAGAGTCGTTACTTTTTCATGCACAATTGCTAAAAGGTGAGTTGCCACTGTCCTTAGGAGGAGGTATTGGTCAATCACGACTTGCTATGTTCTTACTCAGAAAAAAACATATTTCCCAAGTGCAAGCAGCAGTTTTTTAATTTAAATCTTGTAAAAATAAAAATATAAATATTATATAAAGGTTCACTACGAGACGTTCTGGAGTGAACTTTTTTTCTTTAGGAAGACATATAAATAAATTAAAAGTTTAAAGATTGTAAGCATTATAAAAATAATGAATGCTGCAAGTCGGTGTACGAAATGACTATGCAAGAAGGGCTTACTATAAAAACATGCTGAATCAAATTCAATTGAAAAGACAACTGTTTAAAAGTAGAGATGAGCTCGAAGGGTTTACGCTTAAAAATAAATCAATTTTTTATGAAGCAAACGAGAGCCAAACAATTAACCTCACTGGTGAAGAGAGTTTAAGTGGCAATGGCATGCAAAATGAATCGCATCCAAACCAAGTTTTTCGTTGGAGCGCAAAAGAATTTGATTATCTTTTAAGTAAACAAAAAATTGATTTGAATTCTTATTTAAATATCAATGAAAAAGACTACAGTAGTAAAATTAATTTATATCAAAAATTGAATTATTATAATTACATTTCAGATAATTCTATTAATAAACATTGCCAAAACAGCTTGTGTTTATTAGGTCCTTTTTTGTCGTGGAAGAGCCAATTAAATATTACAAATGCCCCTATTTTTAAAATTCCAGTTTATTTACAAAAAGAAAATGCGAATAAATTTTCTATAATTCTAAAAGACAAACATTTCTCTTTTAATAAAGTTTTATTATTTTACTTGGAACATTTTTTTAATATTAAAATAAATGCTGAGCAAATATTTACTTCAGTCAATTATGCTTTGCATTATTTAATTGAAAAATTGCGTATTAATAATATTGATATTCAATTTCTGAAGTATAAATATGAAGTCAAGTATGAAGAGGAATCTTTAACGAGTCAGTTTTCTATATATGATTTTATGTTTCTAGATTTAATTGAGCCTGAAAATTTAGATATTTATAAAGACTATAATAAGGTAATAAAAAATTTCAATGAAAATAAATTGATTACAAGTTTACTAAGCAAAGAATTACAAATTGAAAAAGACAAGTTAAAACCTACAGTTTCTTTGGATAGCATAATTCCAAATTTATTACCATTTCAGACGGAACAAACAGTTTCAGAAGTTATTAAACAAATTGAGTTGCATGATATTTCAAAAATTGAGGCAATTTATGCTTTTGAAAATTATAAAAATATTTTAAATATTATAACATATTTTTTAGTAGAAGGAAAAAGTATTTTATTTGTTTCAGAGAATGAAAATACTTTGAATTTTCTACATTCAGAACTTTCTCATTATAGTTTTAAAAATAAGTTAGCAAAAATTCCAAAAAATTGTGAAAGTAAGTTAGAAATTTATGATCATATTTTTACACAAAGCGACGAAATATATTCTGACTTTAATAAAGAAAAATTTGACTATTACTTAAATAACTTGAAAAAAAGTAAGTTTGAAATAAATGAAATGACAAGAATATTGCAAGAAAAACATTTAAAAAGTGGTCTTGCTAATTTTGAAATTATTCATAAAGTATTTTTTGCTAGACAAGAATTATTTGATAACACCGTATACCAAAAATTTGGTTATATAGAGTGGCATAAATTGGAAAATATTTTAGAAGATATCAATGGTATTCAATATTTTTATAACCGCCTAAACAATAATTTAGACAGTCCTTGGCGCTTTAAACTGGTTAAAACATTAAAAAATAAAAAAATATTTGATGAGTTGCAAGAAATTAAAACCACTATCCATAATTTAAAAGGAAAAAAAACTTACTTAGAATATAAGTACCAACAATTTCTTCATCAGCATAGCATTAAAGATAATTTAAACGCTTATTTATCTTTTTTGCAAAAATTTAAAGATCAAATTGATATTTCTTATGACTATCGCCTTTTATGGGAAAATAAAATAAATTTTTTAACTGAATTACCTCGGTTAAAAAATGAGATAGAACATCATATGCATGAACTAGATGCCCTAAAATCTGCTGCTAGTATTATTAAAGAAGGTACGAGTCTCGAAAATGTTCAAGAAATCATTTCCTATTTTTCAAATTTAACCCAATATGCAAAATGGTTTACCAGAGAATATTGGTCTTATCGGCGGAAAGCGAAACAATTATGTCCGACTTGGGATGGTACTTTAAAAATTTTTACCGACTATGAAAATTATTTAAAGTGTTACCACAATTTGCTAGCTTGTATTTCTAAAATAAAACATCACTCTTACTTAGAAGTTATTAATAACGATTCTTTAACCGATAATATTTCAAAAATATGTCATGATTTAAATTTTATCACTCATTTATTTCAAGAAGCTACAGACTGTTTTACCATGGAACACTCTAATAATATGGTAGACTCATATTATAGCTATAAAAACGTTATGCAAATTTTACGTGAATTGGATGACATAGATAAACAAGTTACTGATTGTGAAGATCATATTTTACAGGAGTGGCAAAAGTTAGGGCAATATATTCAAATAGAAAAAATTCAATTGCCAACGACAGAAAAAAAATTGAGTTTTATAAATATTTTAATAGATAGAATGAATGATATAGATTTTATACATCAGTACAATAAAATTATTGCAAATTTACAAGAAAAATATCAATTAATAAATTTAGATATTGAAATAATTGAAAGCCTGTCTGCTTATAAAATACAATGGAAAGAAGTAGTGTACGCATCAGTTATTATTGGTTGGTTTAATGATATATTGCAATATAATCCATCTTTAAAAACTTATGGGCGTGAATGTATAGAAAATTTAAGCCTTGAATATTTAGAAGCAAATGAATATGTAAAAGCTAATTTATTTAGCTATTATGAAAATAAATTTCCTTATACTTTTAGCAATATTAAAGAACATAAAATTTATAGGCAAATGCTTGCTAAATTGCTTGAAGAAAATATTTCAACGTTTAATCCTGAAGAAAAAAAATTATTTAAGTCATTAAAAACGGCATGGTTCTTAACTCCACATGCGGTTTCTCAGTACTTGCCATTTGAAAATAATTTGTTTGATTTATTAATTATTGATACAAATGAGAAATTGCAATTTGAAAAATATATTCCAGCTCTTTTTAGAGCGCAAAAAGTTATAAAATGTGCTTTTGAAAAGCATATTCATACTAATTATTTATTAAATAATAAATTATCGACAGATAATCAAAATATAAAAAATGATTATTATTCTAACTTGTTTTCAGAACATATTTCTTTACGTTTTCAATCACAAATAGAAACAAAACAAGAAGCACTGTTGTCTTTTATAAATCATGCATTTTATGACGGAGAATTGTTTTTAGCTTGTAAACCAGATGCTAATTTAAGTACTCAAAGTATTGAGTATTATGAAGTTATATTTCAGTTAAATAAATATAAAGAAGAGCAATTTTTTGAAGTAAATGAAATTGTGGCATGGTTAAAAGAACATTTACTTGCAACTGACGATGACACTTCTTATGCCGTAGTGACAACTAGTTATGCACAATTAAATTTTTATAATGAAGTTTTATATTCTAAGTTATTTCATGCATTAGAACAAGAAATATCTATTGTGGAGTTACAGCATAAAGTAAAAATAGTTCATTATCTTTCTATTTATTCACAAAGATATGATGTCGCTCTTTTTGCTATCGCTAATTTTGTCCAACAGGGAAAAGCAGATTACACTTCTATGCTCCAACCTTTTAAAGACAGCAACATAAAAAAAGTGTTAAGTAATTTAACAGCTCTAATAAATGATAAATTGATTGTATTTAATCCTTTTCCTTTGTATTTAATTGAAACGAACGATTCTTCTTATAGTGAAAATTATAATTTATGTATTTTGGGTAGATTTTTAAAATATATTAAAGCTTTAGCGACTAAACAAAATGAAAAAGCGTTGCATATTTTAAAGTCATTTAAGGCGAAACCTTTTTTAGAGCAGCCGAAGAGCACTGAGTTTGCATTGTTTGTAAAAGAAAAGTTACAAAGTGCAGGTTATAAAGTTGCTGAAATGTTTGGCTATAATAATGTTTATCTTGATTTGGTTGTTTTTCATCCTAGCGTAGAACAAGACATTTTGCTTGGTATTGAGTGTGATGAGTGTCTTTCACATGCTGCTCATATTTTAACTGATAAATTAAATATTCGTGATAAAATTCTCATTCAAAACGGCTGGAATTTAGAAAAAATTTATGCTGTCGATTGGTTAAAAAATCCCGATTTCGAGTTCAAACGCCTTCTACAAGTCATTCAAAGCCTTGTTGACTGTTATGAAATTCATAAAAAACAAAACTTTTTTGCTTTGTCTGAACAAGAAAATAATTCTCATTTAAATTATCATCAGTTTTAATAGAAATGCATTGCAGAATAATATCTTATTATTTCCATTTATCTTTATATTGATCATTTCACTAAATTCATTTAACTCTCAATAAGTTAGTTTAAATAACTGACATTTTTGTTGAGGTTAATATGACAAATACAAATTTTTTGAACCCAAGTTATATAAAAGTAGAAAAGCATGATATTTTATCTAAAAGCTCTGTTTTTAGTTTATTTAAAACAGCAGAATTAAAAGGAAATGCTTTTTTTAATTTACTCCATCCTGAAAATTATGGCATTCATTGTTTTGAAATTGACGTCAATGCTTTACGTAAAAAAATATTTAAAATTAAAGAAATAGATTGCATTTTTTCTGATGGGACTGTTTTTTACCACCGTGCGAGTATTGGTAAAACCATTGAAATCAATTTAAAAAATTTGGATCCTTATGAAAATGATGGCAAGTTTATCTACCTCATTGTTTCTGAGGAAGAACCCTCTATTCAAACTGTGCAAAAAGAAATTATCAATTCGGACACTTCAGTATATACAGCTGAAAAAATAGTGAGTTTATGTATAGCGTTTACCCCTCCAACCGACTGCGGTTATTTACCCATCGCAAAAGTGCAATTAACAACCGATGGTATAGGGCTCGCAGACTATGAGCCCCCCGTTCTCAATGTCAAACAAGATGACTTTATAATGCGTAAATTAGAAAACGCGATGGCACTTATTCAAAATAAGTTTGAAATGGTCAAACGGGAAATTGAAAATGATCGCTACGAACTAAATCCAAAAAAACACCAAGAAAACTTAACAAAAGTCAAATGTTTAAAAGGATCATTAAATTATTTGGAAAACATTGCAAATAAAGATCAAGTGTTACCAATTCAAATGCATCTATTATTAAATAAAATGATGGGAAATATTGTCACTTTAAATCCAAGTTTACCTTTAGCAGATATCGCGCAATTTAATATCTTAAAATACAAAGAAATATTTAGTGATATTTTTAAAAATATGAGTGACATTTTAAATAAAGAAATTTCTGAAAAATACCGTTTATTATTTTTCACCAAAAAAGATGACTTTTTTTACTTACGTTTACCAAAACAAAGTTCAAATATTTTTAAAGTGGCTATTAAAAAATCGGCGCGCATTACCGATGCCCAATTGATGGAATGGATGCAAAGTTCATTAGTTTGTGACAAGTCTGAATATCATTTTATGATAGAAAAACGAAGTTTAGGTTACGAGCGGAAATTTGAATTTGCTGATATTGAAACGAATTTAAAGAATGATTATATTTTCTATTCTGTAAAATTAGCACCCAGCATAAATGTCAACGACTATGTTTTAGTTATTTCGCAAAGCAGTATTCGTTTAGCTATTTATGAACCCGATGCCATTGCACTTTACTGGGAATTGGGGTGAGATAAAGTTGTTAAAATTTTTCTTTTCAAAAAGGCTATATTATAAAGCTCAAATTTTAAATTAGAATTTAAATTATAAATACATATTTTATATGTAATGTTTGACATATTTGTTGAAATCAATTCTCATATTTGCTTTATTTTTATATATTTTATATGCCTTAATTAAGAAGACGATGTTTCGTTTTCTTTTTGGGAATCATTGTTATAATAGTAACTAAAATGTTATTATTGTATAGGAAAATATTATGTTAAAAAATAATGTGCCCAGTGGTAATTTAGAAGACAAATGGAATCGGCATGTCTTTGAAAGCAAACTCGTTAATCCTGCAAATCGAAAAAAATTTTCCATTATAGTTGTGGGAACAGGTTTAGGTGGTGGTTCGGCTGCTACTTCTTTAGCAGAAGCGGGCTACAAAGTGACTGCTTTTTGTTTACAAGACTCTCCGCGGCGTGCGCATTCTATCGCCGCCCAAGGCGGAATAAATGCAAGTAAAAATTATAAAAATGATGGCGACTCCGTTTATCGTTTCTTTTACGATACGGTAAAAGGCGGAGATTATCGCGCTAGGGAAGCTGGGGTTTATAGACTAGCGCAGTTGTCAGGCAAAGTGATCGATCATTGTGTTGCCGTAGGAGTGCCGTTTGCCCGTGAATATGGTGGTTTATTGGACAACCGGTCTTTTGGTGGCACACAAGTACAAAGAACATTTTATGCAAAAGGACAAACAGGTCAGCAATTATTATTAGGTGCTTATCGAAGCATGATGCGGCAAGTGGCAGAAAAAAATTTAGTTGTCCATTATCGCAAAGAAATGCTCGATCTCATTATTCTAGATGGTAAAGTGCGAGGCATTGTTGTCCGCGACTTATTGACTGGTGAAATAGAAAGTCACTGTGCCGATGCTGTAGTCTTAGCGACTGGTGGCTATGCCAATTTATTTTACTTATCCACCAATGCTAAACCATCAAATGCGAGTGCTATTTGGCGTGCTTATAAAAGAGGTGCTGGTTTTGCCAATCCTTGTTTCACTCAAATTCACCCCACTTGTATCCCCATTGCGGGGGCGGAACAATCGAAGTTAACATTAATGTCAGAGTCATTAAGAAACGATGGTAGAATTTGGGTACCAAAACAAAAACAAGACGTTCGTTTGCCAACTGAAATTGGCGAAGACGAAAGGGACTATTTCTTAGAACGTATTTATCCAAACTTTGGCAACTTGGTGCCGCGCGATGTAGCTTCACGGGCTGTGAAACGCATCTGTGATGATGGCTTTGGTATTGGGCAATCAGGCCTAGCTGTTTATCTAGACTTTAAAGATAAAATTCATTCTCAAGGGAAAAAAGTTCTAGCGGACAAATATGGTAATTTGTTTCAAATGTATGAAAAAATTGTTGGCGACGATCCTTATAAAGTTCCAATGAAAATTTATCCTGCTATTCATTATACAATGGGTGGCTTGTGGGTGGATTATAATTTAATGTCCAATATTCCTGGCTTGTTTGTATTAGGGGAAGCCAACTTTAGTGAGCATGGTGCCAATAGATTAGGTGCGAATGCGTTATTGCAAGGACTGGTTGATGGCTATTTTATATTGCCTGTTACTTTAGGTAATTATTTAGCGAATACCAATATTTCACCTCTAAAACAAAATGAAGTCGACTTAAGTTCTTATCTAAATGAAAATAAATCGCGCATGGAAAAACTCATTCAAATAAAAGGCAATACCCTTGCCGATCATTTTCATGAGCAATTAGGAAAATTAATGTGGAATGCGTGTTCTATGGCACGGTCAAAAGAAAAATTAGAACATGCTGTAAAAGAAATTCCAAAAATTAAAGCAGCCTTCTGGAATGATTTAAAATTGCCATCCCATGCCAATACCTTGAATCAGGAACTAGAAAAAGCAAATCGCATTGCAGATTACATAGAACTCGCGCAGCTTATGTGCCAAGACGCTTTAGCCAGAGAGGAATCTTGTGGTTCACATTTCCGTGAGGAATATCAAACAGCAAATGGAGATCCACAGCGTAATGACAAAGACTTCTGTCATATCGCTTGCTGGTTAACCAAAGGCGAGAATAAAGCACCAGAAAGAGTTATAGAACCACTAGAGTTTGAATATTGTAAGCCCGCGCAGCGCGATTATCGTTAATTTCTGTTCCTTTTAATAAATTGGTTTGAGTAGTTGGCTGGTGATAAGCCAACTTTTTTTAAGTGCATAAAAGAGATAAAATATATTTTTTAAAACTAATAAAAAAATATATTTTAGTAGATTAATATCTAAAAAATAAAAATATTGCTAAATTTGGTATTTTTAAAGTAAAATATTTAATTGTATTTTTCATTAGCAGGAGTTACAAGTGAAAATTAAGACTATTTTATAAATACTTTTATTTAGCATCATAAGTTTGTTTAACTATCGGTATTATTAACTACAAAATGTGACAGTTCTATTTTATGAGGAGGGTTAATTCCAGCTATAAAAAACAGAAGCAATTTTGAAATTTAATTAATAAATGAATTTTATGAAAAATTATAAAATTGTTGTAGCAAATATTATAGACTTGTTTATTATTGGAAAATATAAGTTAAAATTTTGAAAAAAATACAAGTAATATAATAAGAGGTAAAATAACCTACAAATAAATGACTTAACTTTAGTTCAAAAAGAGTAGGTAAAATTTTATGATTTTAAAATATAAAATAAATTATTAAGAAGGGTTCTCTATGATCGATTGTAATACTGAATTAAAATTAAACGACTGTGTAAAACTAATTAATGATCATTTAACAAAAATTGATTATTTCAGTGTAGAAAAAATTCCTGAACAAGCTTTTTTACATCTTATTGAAGAGACTGGTAAATTGTCTAGGTGTATTTTACACAAAAATACAAGAAGAAATGCAATGAAAAATGGTACATTACCAGATTCAATTGAAGATGAATTTTCCGATGTTTTGTGGCAAGTTCTAAAATTATCAATTTATTTAGATATAGATGTAAATAAATCTTTCATTAATAAATATAATAAAAATGTAGCGAAGGGAATAATAATTAAAGATGTATAATAAATTATACATCCAGTATGAATAAGTTAAAATATTTTATAATTACTTATAATTTTTTCTTAGTTAATTAAAAATAAAAATGAAATATATTTCAATTAATCTCTAAAAATAATAAATATAAAATTTTATTTTTAAATTATAATTAAATACTATTATTTAATTGTGCATATTAATATACTTAATTCATTCCGCTAAAGCATCCCTTATTTTATAGTTCTTTAGTTTTTCTTGAATAATAAATTTTTCCCAAAATCGAATTCAATAGGTTTACCATCAGTAATATTTATCAGTCAAGACCTCCATATGTTCCTTAGCTTCATGGGGCATATGGAG
>CAYSZE010000242.1:0-3895 GCA_964435255.1 uncultured Oligoflexia bacterium | reverse complement strand
ATTTTAACACTTGTCACTTTACAGAAGCTGTATGGAAACAAAGCTGGTCAGCAAATAAAAATAAATTTTCAGCTATCAGCCATAAGTCTTTTACCCCATCTTTTCAAGCAGTCTATAAAACTCATAAAAATAATCAAGGTCAGTCATCGTTTGAAATTGGCACAAATGTTGAAACTGGGGTTATTTTAGGAAGAAAAGTAAACTTAGGTTTGTTTAAATATATTAACTTAAAAACGCATAATTATAAAATTCCAAATGTCGTAGAAAAAATATCAGTTGATTGGAGTTCACCATTTTTTGCCTCTGAAATAAATGTCCGTCTGCAAAATGTAAACGAACTTTATGCAAGTAAATGTCTTCTTGTTGATAAATCTAAAAAAGTCATTCATAGTGACTGCAATAATACGAGAGCACAAATTTGGGGATACGATAACGAAGAAAAACAATTTAAAACCAGAGTATTCAATGAACATTGTTTAAATTTAGATACAAATGGCTATTTATCAGTAAGTACTTGTAATATAAATAATAATCAGAAATGGGTATTAAACAATCAAGGTTACATACAATTAAGTCATGATAACAATAAAGTTTTAGGATTTGATGCTTATAATAATGTAAAATTAGTTGATATTAATTCACAACAAAAAATAAAAATAGAAGCTTATAAAGCCTTTTTATAAATATTTTCATCTTGATTAAAAACAATGGTATTTAATAACAACTCATTTAAAATATGAATTGAATCAACTATTTTAATATCAACTTTACTATTACTTTCATTAAATATATGACGCATTTCAGAATTATCCACCAAAACCGAGTCACAATGATTTAAACTTAGATAAGCATTCATATTACTAAATACTCTTTTAACATGCGTATTAATACCTGACTGTTTTATACATATAATAATTTCATTGACCATATCTTGTAAGTTATCATTATGAAAGAAATTTATACTATTTTTTTTAAATTTTTCTTGATAAAATTGCGCTCCTAAAATTTTTTCATTTGTAATCAATGCAATTTTCTTAAAAGTCATATTTTGCAAATATTCACTTGCTTCTTTTACTGGAATAAATACTGGAACATTAATATTCTCGGTTATAAAATTATAATATTTAAATAATAGACTATTAGGAAGGACAAGACAATTAATATTTACATTCTTAAAAAGACTTATTAACAATTTTATTTCATTTTTTATTTTAGCTTCTTCAAAATTACTTAAATTGTAATTATAATCTGAAATAGCATATAATATAACATTGGAATACCATTCATTATCACTAATTCCCTTTTTTTTATTATATGCTTCAAAATATTTATCTAAAAATTGGGTTGTATTTTTTGAGCCTGCTAATGATAAAATACCAATTAATGAATGACTTAACATTAAAATCTCCTAATTCAAATACCAACGAAATGAAATTGGAAAAAATTGCAATTGAAAAGTATTTGAGCCAACATTCCCACCAACCATATCAACTGAGTATGTATATAAAAAGTTAATAGATGGACTAAAGGCTAAAGTTTCATTTAAAAAAGTAGCATATAAAAAGCTTAGCATTATATTCACACCATTTTTTTTTGACATTGTAGTTGTATAACCATTTACAGTTGCTTGTTGTAAATAGTATTGATAAGTCAACCTAAAAAATATTTCATAAAGATCTTCATCACTAAAATTTGGAAATATATACAGGTACGGACCAATTAGCAAATTATTTTCCAAGGTTTCATTAAAACGTGAAGTGTTTCCTAAAGTTTTCTGACTATAATTAATACTTGAATATAAACCTAATTCAGCAATTTTAAAATCTTTTCCAACTAATAACGCACCTTCTGATGAGGAATTAAATGGATTTAGTAATATATTTGGCCGTAAATTAAAATGTCTAGTTTTAAAGCACATTTCAAGCCCAGGACGTACTGTAAATATTTGATTATTCATTCCTGATTGATTAGAATCTTCTGAATTAATAACACTGTAGTCATATAAAAACGCATCGATTTGCACAAAATTACAGGTATTTGGTTTTAAATCATCGGTTGAATATGCAATATTTTTAAGAAATATCATAATGATAAATAATAATATTTTGATCATAATTTACCTATAATTACTATTTTACTTTCTAAAAAAAAGTTTAATTGTAGATTTTTTAAATTCTCTCATATAAGAGTATATAAAAGCAATCCCACTTATGATGGGATTACTCATTAAATTTAATACATGTTACTAAACCCAAAGGAGTCAGTTTCAATGGAAACAATCCGAATCGTGAAATCTCAGAATAAGAAATTTTCTTTTTCCTATGCAGAAATTATTTCGGATTATAAATTAGCCATACGTAGTAGATATGCTAGTTTATTAGGCAGAAAAGAAGTCTTAACTGGAAAAGCAAGTTTTGGTATCTTTGGCGATGGGATTGAACTTCCCCAAATTGCTGCAGCAAAAGCATTTCTAAATGGCGATTTTAGAACTGGATACTACAGAGATCAAACTTTTGAAATGGCTATTGGTAACGTCAATGTGACCCAGTTTTTTTCTCAACTTTATGCCGATCCTGATATTAAAAATGATCCACATTCTGGCGGCCGTCAAATGAATTCACATTTTGGCTGCCGTTTTCTAGATGAAAAGGGTATGTTTAAAAATCAACTGGAAATGAAAAACTCCATTTCCGATATTTCGCCGACCGCAGGTCAAATGAGCCGCATGCTTGGTTTGGCATATGCTTCAAAATTATACCGACAAGAAAAAGCATTGCAAAAAAACAGCCATCACTTTTCAAATAAAGGAAATGAAATTGTCTTTGGTTCTATTGGCGATGCCTCAACATCAGAAGGTGTGTTTTTCGAAACTATGAACGCAGCTGGTGTGTTACAAGTGCCATTACTTATGTCTGTTTGGGATAATGGATACGGAATTTCAGTGCCGCGGCAACTACAAACTGTCAATAATTCAATTTCAAAAGCACTTTCTGGCTTCCAATCAGAACAAGACCATGTTGGTATTGAAATTTATCAGGTAGAAGCATGGAACTATCTCGATCTTTGCGAAGTTTATCTTTCAGCAGCAGAACTGGTCCGAAAAAATCACAAACCAGCTCTTATTCATGTGACTGAAGTGACTCAACCACAAGGACACTCTACAAGCGGCAGTCATGAACGTTACAAATCTAAGGAACGTCTCGATTGGGAAAAAGAATATTGCTGCATTAAAAAATTTAGAGAATGGATTTTAATCAAAAATATTGCAACACAAAACGAATTAGATCTAATTGATGAAGAAGAAAAAAATTATGTTGAAAATTGCAAAACTGAAGCATGGAATTTACTAATTAACCCTATAAAAAATGAAAATCAGCAAGCACTTAACTTCTTAAAGCAATTGCTTAAAAACACCCAAAAAGAAGAGCATATTAAACAATGCATTTATAATTTAGAAAACGCAGTATCATTAAATCGCCGCATTATTCATGCGAATTTATTTAAAGCTATTTCTTGTATTATTGACGAAGATACTCTTGAAAAAAATAACTTAATTCAGTTTTATACTGACTTTGCAAAAAAATATTCCGACACTTATGAAAATAATTTATACAGCGAATCTAATCATTCACCATTAAATATTAAGAAAATAGATCCTATTTACTCCTCACAAGCTGAATTTGTTGATGGCAGAATTGTTTTGCAAAAATGTTTTGAACAACGATTTATAAATAACCCTAAATTTTTTGTTTTAGGTGAAGATGTTGGTAAACTTGGTGATGTCAACCTCGTATTTGAAGGTTTAAACGCTAAATTTGGCGATCTTCGTGTCACCGATACTGGCATTCGTGAAGCTACTATTTTAGGTCAGGGACTGGGTGCTGCTATTAGAGGT
>CAYSZE010000241.1:0-7643 GCA_964435255.1 uncultured Oligoflexia bacterium | reverse complement strand
AAGATGCTATTGCTGATAACATGTTCCAACAAGCTTTGTTACGTCCAGATGAGTATGAAGTTCTTGCATGCACTAACTTAAATGGTGACTACCTATCCGATGCCTTAGCGGCACAAGTTGGTGGTCTTGGCATTGCTCCTGGTGCAAATATTGGTGACGGTTTTGCTTTATTTGAAGCAACACACGGAACTGCACCTAAATATGCAGGACAAGACAAAGTAAACCCTGGTTCTGTTATTTTAAGCGGTAATATGATGTTTGAATATTTAGGTTGGAATGAAGTAGTTACTTTAATTGAAAAAGCATTTGAAAAAACCTTAGCGCAAAAAGTGGTTACTTATGACTTTGCGCGGCAGCTTTCAGGTGCTAGAGAAGTTAAATGTTCTGAATTTGCAAAAGCTATAATCTCTAATATGTAAACATATTCGTTTTGCTTTGAGGGAAATTGAAACTTTTAAACTCTGCAAAAAGTATTTATAGTAAATATTCTCGTCTATTGCCATGGGCGAGTTTTATTTGGGGCATAGCTTCAAGCTTTTGGCTGACAAGAGACTACTCTAAAGCATATAAGCTTGGCCTATTTACCTTGGCATTTTTTATACTTATTATTGTGATGTCTACTTGGTATAGTTACATTACAAGAATTTCTCAGAAAAATCAAAGTAACTTAAAAAAAATTCATATTAATATACGTAAACAAAGAGATCTTGTAGAGTTTATTGGTTTAACAGTCACACAATATTTTATTCAATATATATTTATGTTTTGTATTCCTTTCTTATATTTTAGACAAGAATGGATATGGTTGTTTTTTTGTTCTTTTTTTGTTGGTTTAACCCTTTGGGATCCTTTCTGGATTAGGTTATTTAAAATCCAATTATTTCGTTTATTTTTAAGGTTGGTTGCAACTTGTATTGCTTTTGGTTTTTTGTACGCTGTTTTATTACCGCAATACATAGATTATTATTATGTTTGGTTTACGGTTATTTGCTTTTTAGTTATTTTCCCTTGGAATTCCTTATTTTTAAAAAAGGAAATAAGAATTCCCGAAATTGCAGCTTCCTTTATTTTAACAATAATAATTTCTGTGCATTCCTTTATTCCTGCTGAATATCAATTTCCAGTTATTTCAATTTGGGTGGAAAATAGTAACTACTCAATTGAAAAACCAGGGAATATTAATTATGAATTAATTAAAGGGAACATAAAATCCCGCAAAATTTTTATTGATACCTTAAATTCTGGCAAACAAATTTGTGCTATTTCACCAATAATAGCACCAACAGGTTTTTATTCCAAAATTTATCATGAATGGTATGTGGATGATCGTTTTATTGATAGAATAACTTTGCCCTCTATTTCAGGTTCTGAAATTAATGAATTGCACAATACTTATTCTTGTAAAAAGTTTTTTTTAAATTTAAGAACTGTGAAACAAATAACGACAAAAATATACTTAAAAAATGGTATTTATGTTGGCAAACAATTTTTAATCATTTCTGATTGAGCTTCTTCTAGTGCAATAATATCTTTTTCTGTTACATTATATCCTAAACTAGCTAGCATATCAGTTAATAAGGAAAAGTCATTGACAGCGTCCGCATATTCTTCTTGTAATTCCACTGTCGTTAAATGTTTTTCAGCTAAAAAAGCAGCTAAACCCTCTTGTGTACAAAGAGCGGCAAGTAAAATAGGCAAGTGTCCCAAAGTGCTGCGGCCAAATATTTTTCTTTCATATTCTCTTATTTCATCTTGCGTATAGGAACCTATTTCATTTGTGGTTTCAAGACTTCTGTGCTCAAGCTTGGTTTGGCATTTCTTAGGGGAGTCAAGACTATTAAAAAATTCACATATAAGCGGACGCATGGCAAATATTCCACAATGGCCAGCAAATTGATTGCCCTCTTCTTTGACAAAAAAAGGACATGGCTTTTTTAGCTTTAAGAATTTTTTTTGATCCGCATCTTTAAACGGGAGTGTTTCATTTTCCTGGGCAAATTTAAAATAATCATGGGAATAGTCAAAAAGTTTTTGCGCAAGACTTTGTAAGTCAAAACCTTCAGCCAAAAGTCTATTTAAAAGAGTAAATGCTTCACCCATTGTCACAGGTACAAGAGGAAAATGGCAACAGGCCCCACAACCTTTCATGCAACTTATTTTTTCCTTGGGGAATTTTTGGGTGAATTCTGTTACCGATGCATCCACTTCTTTTTGAAAATTTTCATATTTACTTAAAATAAAAGGGATGAGTTTTTCAACTGCTGTTTTGTAATCCATAAGCCTGTCCTTCTGGTGTTAAGACGCAGCTTGATATGTATGCTTTTTTGTATGGGGGGGCAAGATTTTAAATTCGGAAATGAAAAATATAAAAAATAAGTTAGTAAGGGACAAAGTCGTGATCTAAATGGAGTAAAAGGCTCTCCATTTTTATAGGTTTTTTTCTTAAGTAATCTGTTAATGGGTCTGCCAAGTAATGTTCAAAATTTTCTTTATGTTCATCATATATTGTGCAATATCTTTTCTTTTTTTCCTCATAATCTTTTTCTAAATTAAAATAGTGATAATCACGATGACTAGCATAATTATTTAAATTTACCAATGAATTTATTGCTCTATAACAATGATAACGTTCGTTGTGTTTATGAAAAGGTTTAAATTTTTCTAAATAAACATTTTCATAACCATTTATGTAAAAGTACTTAAATAAGTCAACCATACTATGCACTGTAAAAGGGTCGTCAAATCGGGGGTATTTGCTAGTTAATGGATTTTTGTCTTTTAAAATATGTTCAAGCTCTTTACTATTTTTATATTCATTAACGGAATGAGGGTTCGATGGCCTTGTCGCTAAGTAAATGCGGGATCCTAAGTCCGTATGATGGTTTGTTTCACCTACCATGTCTTTATTGGCAATAAAAGTCACAACAACTTGTTTAGGTCCCAGGTTAATAATTATGTCATCTTTGTTGACAGCTTTTTTATTTTTTTTAACTTCCACACTTAATAAAAAGTCTAGCACCCCAGGAGAATTAAACGCACAGGTAGTAACCTTTGTATTTGGGGCGATCATTTTTGCTAAAATACCCCCTAATGAATGTCCGCAGACATATTTAATTTGTGGTTTATCATTATCTTCTAAATAATCTCTTATTTCATAAAAAAATTCTCGAGCATCTTTATATTGTTGTAGCTCAGTGTAATTTAGCATGTAGCCCGCATCGGTAGCAAAGTCATTAAACTTTCCTTCGGTGCCGCGGATAGCTAAGACACTATAATTCGCATATTTATGATTATAAACCCGTGCATACAAACCAGTTTCAGGACAAGAATAAGACGGGGTATTCATTATAAGACATGACTGCTCTATCATATTTTTTCTGGCCACGGTGGTTATTGGTTGGTCCTGCTATCCAATTGGGATTAAAATAATTTTTTCTGATATCGTCTTCAGCAGGGGCGTTGTAAACATCCAACGCTAGCTGGGCAAGGTCTAAAACTGACGGTTCATTTTTACGCATTTTTTAGGGTTCTCTTTAACTAAATTAACTGTAAAAATATAATAATTGAAAAATAAAAATTTTTTCAATTGCAAAAATATTCCATAAATATTTTCTTTCAACAAACAAGGAAAATGTAAAAAGCTAGCGGCATAACTATATTTATAGGCAAAATAAAATATCTGTAATATTAGAATGAGAAGAAAAAATATCTAAAAAAGTGAAATAATGTTTACTATGAAAAGGTTGAAAAATAAGGTAAACGTAAATTTAGGCGTTGTGGTTGAATAAAAATAAACCATAAAAATACAGCTTCAAATATAGAACTTTAAAAATATTTTCTAGAAATATTTCGGTAAAATGCAAAATAACTTAGGAATAGTATTAGCAATTTTGTTGTGTTTATTAAAGTTAAGCAGTTATGCAAACACAACGGAGCTAAAGAGCTTAGTGGACAAAAATTGTGACATAAAAAGTTATCCGTCAGAAATAGGGACAATTTATATTGCTAGTTGTTTAAATACAAACTTAATAAGTGAAGTCACTGTATTTTTAAATAGCAAAAAAATATTTTACGAGGAAATGAAGTTAGATCATAATTTACCTGAAGAAGTTGGAAATGTAATTTTTTTTACTGGGCAAATAAAGCCAGAAAGTCCCATGGGCAAATGCAATAAAAAGCATGTCATTATCGATACCAACCCCTATACAGCCCAAGTGGTCGTATTTGGCGTGCCCGACTTGTGTTTAATAATTGATTCTTTAAGTGTGCTAAACCCAATATATAAGGATTCGCCATACAACCCCGAACAACAAGAGCTACAATATTCAGTACATATGAGTAGAATGATAACTGTAGACTATAGCAAAGGCAAACTCTATTTTCCAGACATAGAAAAGCGTACCGATGAAGAAGGTTTTCACACAGAACGTTTTGAAGAGTACTCCGATGCTTTTCGGGAGTACATAGTATATCATGAATTAAACCAAGACTATTACGAGTTTCATAAAAAATATAAGTTTTACGCGAAGTATACAAAAATAAATTTAAGCGATAGCGAAGTTAAAAGCAAAGAGCATAAAAAAATAATGTATAAAGAAGACAAATATTGTCTAGAAAAATTAGCATACGAAAGCCCAGCAGGTAAAGTACAAAGCTTAAAGTGTGAGCGGAATGAAATAGTAGTCAATAATAAAAGGGTTATGCAAGCCGATAATTTAGATGACTTAAATTCCCCGCATTATTTAAATAAAACAGCGTCTGTGTTGTATGGTTTTGCCAGCCACAGACAAGCGCATACAAATACTAAAATACAAAATTGTGGGAATGAGCTGTTTTTTTTAGACACCTCCAGTCCAGAACCATTAATTAAGACAGTGGTGTTTAATAAAAATTGCTACTATATTAAAGAAACGAAGCATACAGGACAAGAGATAAAAATTACTTTAAATTCAGGGGACACTATAAAATATAATAAAGGCAACATAGAACTTTCAAAAAGCTTACAGCAAACTCCTTATGACGTACAAAGTGGGACAGAAAAAATACCTTATTACATAGGTGGTAAAACACTGTATGCCAATGCTAAAACACAAATAGAGTTAATTCAAAGTTACCGCAATAACCGACTGCGGTTAAACAAGCAGGAAATATTGCAAGCCCCACTGGTAAAAATATTAGAACACAACCATGAACAAACACTTTTTGTGGGAGGGTTATATCAATACTTCCCTGGCTCTGGACATCCTGTGGCCTGTTTAAAAGAGCTGTTTGTTTTAGATATTTCTCAGTATCCTCAAACTATATTTTATACAGGTAAGAACAATAGATTAAGTGAAAAATGCTTAGAAATAGAAATGGAATTAGAATTATTAAAAGACAAAGCAAAAATAAATATGTCCAATTTAGGGAATTTTATATATAGCAAGGGGCAATTACAATCTACCCAAACTTTTAGCTCTTTAGGTAAAGCTCTTAGTGGCAATTATTTAACTATTCAAAAAAAACAGTTGCCCTATATTATGCCGCTTGCACAAGTCAAATTGTATATGAGCAATGACCGTATTGGAGATTTGCAAAGAACATTTTCCTTAGGCTTGTATGATAAAGGGAAAGCAGAAAGCAACGCCCGAGAAAATGTTTATACAGATGTCGATCAAGTAAAAGTAACAGAAGAAAGCCGTATACGTTTTACTCGTATTTATGCAGCACTATTTAATAAATTATTTTATGAAAGAGAGCCGTATTTAGGTTACCCTTTTCGTAATTATGGTATTGAAGACTCCTTGCATTTTTATTTACCCAACATATCAGAACATGTCTGGTATTATGACAATAGAAAAATATTACTTGGCAATTATTATATGGACTTTTATTACAATGGTCGCGAAAACGATTTATTTGTTTTTAATGGGGAGTTTAATAAAGATAAAAATTTATCTTTAGCAGAAAAGTTTGAATTTAAAAATTACATTATTGTCGACAAGGTAAATGGCAAACACGTTTTATATAAGTTTGGTTTAAAAGATACAATTAATAGTGGAAAAATATTTGACGTAGTTGACGGTGTCTTTAAGACGAGTTTCATAGATGGTTCCGAAATGGAATACAACAATGGTCAGGTCACAATAGTAAAAAATCCAAACAACAATTTAATTGTTGAAGAACACTCTCTACCCTATAAAATAGAAGCTAAAGAGCAATATACCACCCCTTTGGGTACATTGGTGGCAATCAATTCGGTAGATCAGCACGACATTTTATTAGAAAGTAAAAAACTATTAAGTGGCAATTATATTAAACTATTGAATATCAATACAAAGAATACTATATTTATCGGCAGCAATGATTTTCACTATTCGTCTTTTCTTCCCTATGAAAAGTGTAGCAAACAATTATTTTTAATAGATGTCAGTCAAAAAGAACCAAAGTTATTTAAGTTTGGCAATGACAAGATCTGTAATGCATTAGAAAGTGTAAATTATTTAGAGAATAAAGTAGAAATAAATTTAAAAAACAATATAAAACTTTTATACCAAGGGCAAAAATTGCAGATAGGTGCAGGAGAAAAGTTTTATCAATTCGATGCAAACGACGAATTAGCGTTTGATATGTTTTTAAGTAAAGTAACAACAGAAGAAGAGTATAAAAAGTTGCTGCAAACTATATTTCCTATTTACATTAAAGAAGAAAAAATACCGCTACTTTATGATGAATAGTTTAATTAATAATTAGTGCAATGTATTTTTTATTTTCATTAAAATTTTAAAATTAAAAATACTTTCCAAAAATCTACTAATGTGATATGTTTTAATGAATATATCCATATAATATAGATAAGTACTTTATTAAAAAGGAATTTAGAGATAGAAAAATAAAAGCATTTGTTAATTTATTTATTTCAAAATATATATTAATAAACAGTAGTGTAAATGTAGCAATTTGTTAAATTATTTAGTAAATTAATAAAAATTATATGAGTTAAATATATCTACTAAAGGAATAGATGGTGATAAATTATTGTTCTTTATGAAAGTATATTTAACTTAAATAGTGTTCATATATTTGGATTTAAATTAATACAATTATGAGTAAAAAATTATTACCATAATTAATGATAATAATTTAGAAAACATTGAATTAACAAAGTCTTAGAATAAATAAAAAATATTATTAATGACTATTATTTTTGCTTATATTTTTATAATAACTGAATTTTAAGATCTTATTTAAAGTTTTTCAAGTTCATCAGCTGAAAAACCAGTTAATTTGATTACAGTGTCAATAGAAAATCCTTCTTTGCGCATTTTTTTTGCAATTTGTACCATGGCTTCTGATTTTCCTAAAAGCTTACCTTCTTCAAGCCCTTCTTCACGTCCTTCTTCACGTCCTTCTTCTCGCTCTATATACAAGCTTGTATTATAGTCACTTAAATACTTTAGACGAGCTTCATATTTTGCTCTTGATATAGGATCTTGACTGATATATTCAAGCGTTTCATGTGCTTTATGTATTGCAGAATTGTCCATTTGTATGATCTCCTTTTTAGATATTCCTTTTAAAAAGAGCATCCATTTTTCAAGATTATTATAATAGACTTTTGGAACTTTGGGAACTTCTAAAAAGATAAGTTCAAAGTTTTTTGA
>CAYSZE010000240.1:0-7550 GCA_964435255.1 uncultured Oligoflexia bacterium | reverse complement strand
ATGCACCTTCTGAGTTGTTAATAGAAAATCTTGATCGTTGTCTCAGAGCAGGGACTCTTCATCCAAATGGTTATATATTTAATTTAGGACATGGATGCACACAACATACACCAGTCGAAAAAGTAGCAGAACTTGTTAATTACGTAAATAATTTCAAAAGATAAACATCTTAACTAATTTCTATTAATATATGTTTACATTTCTATAAATTAATTAAATTAAATATAATAAATTTTGTTCATGTTAGAAAAATGAAAATTTTATGTTATAACATCATTGATAAATTTGTTATGAAAGGACTTTTACATGAATTCACAAAAAATAAAACAAAGAAGTGAAGTTGCTATTGATGAAACTTGGGATTTGTCAGATCTTTTTAAAAACTTTTATGATTGGGAAGAACATTTTAAACAATTGCCAAGTGAAATAGAAGTTGAAAACACAATTCAAACTAAATTTAAAAATAAACTTTCACAAAATCCAGAAATCCTTTTTAATTGTTTAAAGTATAAAGAAGAATTAAGTAGAAAACTTGAAAATTTATTTATTTATGCAAATCTTAAAAGCACTGAAGAAACAACAAATACAACTGCTACTGAGGCTGTTGGAAAAATTGAAACTAAAATGTCTATTTTAACTTCTAAATTTTCTTTTTTAAATCCTGAAATTTTAGAAATTAATGAACTAAATAAATGGCTAGAAATTGCTCCACTAAATTCTTATAAATATCCATTATCTGAATTATTAAGAAATAAAAAACATATTCTTTCTGAAAAAGAAGAAGAATTGCTAGCAAGACTTTCTGTTCCTTTAAGAGCTTTCGATGACATTCATAGCAAATGGAACAATGCTGATTTAAAATTTGAACCAGCACTCGATTCAGCTGGTCAAAAACATATTGTTTCAAATTCTAGATATTCTCTTAATTTACAATCAAAAGATCGTAAGTTAAGAGAAAGTACATTTAATTCATATTATACAGAAATTACGAAATGGCGGAATACAATCACTTCTAATTATTATGGCAATATGGTTGCTGGTTCAAGCATAGCTAAAATAAGAAAATTTCCAGGTTTTTTAGAAGGCGAACTTTTTGAAGATGATATTCCTGTTCAACTTTACGATAATCTTATTTTAAATGTCAGAAAAAACTTAAATTTATTACACAAAAGTATGCAATTAAGAAAAAAAATTCTTAATTTAGATAATGTTTACCCTTATGATCGGTATGTTTCTTTATATGAAAGCAAAGAAAATATAACTTTTACTTGGGAAGAAGGAAGAGATCTTGTATTAAAAGCCATTCAACCATTAGGCGATGAATATGTTGAAATTGCAACCCGTGGGTTAACAAAAGAAAGGTGGATAGACAGAGCTGAAAATGAAGGAAAAAGATCGGGCGCTTTTTCTTGGGGTTCTTATGACTCTCGTCCCTACATGCTGCAAACTTGGACAGGAACATTAAGTGATGTTTACACTTTAGCACATGAATTAGGTCACTCGATGCATTCCTATTATAGTAACAAAAATCAACCTTATCATACAGCACACTACACTATATTTGTTGCAGAAGTTGCAAGTACTTTAAATGAAGCTTTATTAAGTCATTATATTTTAACAGAGAAAAAAGGGACTGAACTTGCAAGATCGGTGTTATCAGAAAACGTCGAAAATTTTGAAGGTACTGTTTTACGGCAAGTCTTATTTGCTACTTTTGAACGAGAAGCCGCAAAAATAGTTGACAAAGAAGAAACATTTACTCCTGAAAAACTAGAAGAGTTTTATTTTAAATTAAATCAAGAATGGAATGGCGAATCAGCAAGGGCTTACCCATCATTTATAAAACATGAATGGATGCGTATTCCTCATTTTTACTCAGCCTTTTATGTTTACAAATATGCAACCAGTTATTGCGCATCTTTAGCCTTATCTGAAGCTTTATTAAAAGATGAAAATACAACTAGAAAACAAATATTTCATTTACTTAAAGCAGGAGGTTCAAAAGCCCCACTCGAAATTATGAAAGATGCTGGAATAGATTTCCTAACTGCAAAACCAGTAGACAATGCATTTTTGAATTATCAAAAAAATTTAGAAATTGTTGAAAAAGAGTTATTATAAAATATGCTCATGAAAGAAACAAAAGACAAACAAGAAAACTTACTACTTAAAATCTCGCGAAAATTAGGCTTAGGTTCATTGCTTTCATTTATTGCGGGAATTGTAAATTCTGTAGGTTTTTTAGGATTTGGTCTTTTTGTTTCCCATGTTTCAGGACATGCGACTTATGCAGCAGTGGAATATTCCAAGCATTACTATATTTTAGCAGTTACATCTTTCACAGCGATCATCTTTTTTATAATGGGTGCAATAACAACAGCTGTATTAATGCAAGGTAAAACTGTAGAAGACCCTGGAATAACAATATATATTCCCGCTTTAATTGAAGCTGCACTTCTGGCTTACGTCATGTATGGAACGTTCTACTATACAGATTTACAACTGACATATGATTCCTACGGTCATGCCAATTTTTTTCTTGTTCTAAGTTTTGCTATGGGAATGCAAAATGCTTTATTACGCAAAAAATATGGGCCGCATATCAGAACAACTCACATGACTGGAACAGCAACTGACATAGGCAGTTCCATTGGTAATATTCTTTATTTAAGTTTATATTCATTAGTTGCAAAAATAATTTCATATATTAAATATAAATTAAATTTGTCACCAGGGATTTCATTAGACTCTGTAAGAGTAACCTACTCTAAATCGCAATTTGACACTCTTATTTTGAATTTCTTCACCTTAATTTTTTTTGGCATAGGAGCCATTTTAGGAACTTTCGGATTTATTTATTTACATTTTTTAATTTTATTACTTCCAATAATTATCTTAATTGTGATAGCAGGAATTGAGTTTTTTTCAGGAAGCAAAAAACCCAGATCAGCTAAAAGGATTTAAAATGTCTACAACTAAATACATGGAAAAAGTTATACAAAGTGCTGAATTTCTTAAAAAATGGCATGGCAAAGCACCTGAATTAGCAATTGTCTTAGGATCAGGATTATCTGATGCGATCCCTGGTATTAATTCAATGAAAACGGTAAATTACAATGAAATTCCTGGTTTTAAACATTCTACTGTGCAGGGACATAAAGGCGATTTACGCATTGGTGTCATTACCGCCACTTCGGCTAATGGCATTGAAAAACAAAGAGAAATAGCCTTTCTACGGGGACGCAATCACGCCTATGAAGGAAATGATCCTGGCGAAGTTGTCCACAACATCCGAAGTTTAATAACTTGGGGTGTAAAAGGAATAATATTGACAAATGCTGCAGGTTGTCTGAATACAGAATGGGAACTTGGGAAAATGATGATCATTACTGATCACATTAACGCAACCGCCTTAAGCCCTTTAAATGGGGAATTTGGCCGCGGTTTTGGTGCGCAATTTGTTGATATGTCTGCTAGCTATGATAAAAAATGGCAAACTCACTTTAAAGAAATAGCATCTTCATTACAGCATACTATTTATGATGGCGTTTATTATGGGGTTCTTGGCGCACATTATGAGACTCCTGCAGAAATCAGAATGTTTAAAACCGCTGGAGCCAGTGCTGTTGGTATGAGCACTGTTTTAGAAACGATTGCAGCGCGCCAATTGGGAGCTAAAGTTGCTGGTTTAAGCTGTTTAACCAATTATGGAGCAGGTTTAAAACACGAGCAATTATCGCACAATGAAGTGATGGATATGGGAGCCCGTTTTGCCAAAGACATGGCTAATATTGTATTAAAAGCTGCTGTCACTTTGGAAGTTTAGTTTTTTTTTTGGAGTTTTTTTAAATGCAAATTCACGTTAATGGTACTTTAATGAATGTTGGTGTTTTATTCAGTGAACAAGATATTAAAGAACGTACCAAAAAAATTGCTGAGCAAATAAATCATGATTATGGCAACAAAGAAACGCTTGTTGTGGTAATTGTTTTACATGGAGCAATTTTATTTGGTGCCGATTTAGTTAGAAATTTAGAAATGCCAACGGAAATTGAAACAGTTCGTATCAAAAGCTATCAAGGAACAAGTAGTACAGGCACTGTCACTTTAGTAACTCCACTACCAACATCTTTAGAAAACAAGCATGTGCTTGTCATAGAAGATATCGTTGATACAGGCCGCTCCATTGATTTTCTTTTAAAAGAACTGAAAAATACAAAAGCATTATCTGTAAAGATCTGTTCTCTATTAGATAAGCCAGAAGCACACGAGTTTCCAATTCAAGCAGATTATATTGGATTTACAATTCAAAAGAATTTTGTGATTGGTTATGGACTTGACCTAAACGGTAAATATAGAAATCTGCCTTATATTGCTAATCTGACCCAAGCTTAAGTAACGACACTGTCAGTATTTTGACATCTCATAAAAAAAAGAATCCACAAGGGAATAAAAAAAAGAGCTCTTTAGTTTTAATATATTGAGAGCCTACAATTAAATAATTCTTCGTGGTTGAAGCTATGATTTGTGTCGGAAACTCATTTTTTGACTCATCCGTTGGCTCTTGCCCGGATCATTGGGAGCTTTATCTATGAGATTGATTACATCTTTACTATCTTCTGCACTTCTTGTTTCGTTAGTAAGCCCAGCATTAGCTCAGGCTCCAAATCCAGCAACTCCTGCTGCTGCACCTGCTGAAGCTGCTCCTGCTGCTGGCAAAAAAGAAAAGAAAGCTAAAAAAGCTAAAAAAGCTAAAAAAGCTAAGAAAGAAGAAGCAAAATAATTTTGTTACTTCATGCTTTGAAAATGATAAAAAAGCCTACATAATAAATGTAGGCTTTTTTTATTATAACTGAAGGTGTTTATATGAATAATGCAATAATCATTCATGTCGGAGCAAACTTAAAAGAGAACAGAGGACTATCGCCAATTTTTAAAGATAATACATATGAGTACATTCCTTCTCCACTCGATGCTGCATTTAATACTAGTAAACACCATAATCATAAGCATTACTCAAAAATGAATTGTCAAAACCTAAATTTAAGAGGAATGCACATGAGTTCCTTCGTTGATGACGGAACAGGTCATGTGGATCCAGAGTTTTATACCTTTACTTATGGTGAGACAAGATCACAACATATTGCTTTACTAAACAAGCTAAAAAAAGATGACTTATTATTATTTGCAATCACCTTACAAAAATATGATTCTAAAAAAGAAAATTTTGTCATAAATGGTGAACCAAATATTTATATGTTCGGTTTCTTTCAAATTCAATTAATTGAAGAAGCTATTGGCGTTTTAGATGACTCTAAGCTAATAGATTTCCATAAAACTTGTAATGAACATATAATTTATAAAAAACAACACATTCAATCACCTGAAAAGAAAAAAATACTTCTTGTGCAAGGTAATAAACAGGAATCTGCTTTGTTTAAAAAACCAATTAAAATTTGTGATGCTGAAAGTTTTATTGAAAAATATAAGAAAAATTGGGGAATAGAAACAAAAAATCAAAAACTGGGTTTATTTAAATGTGATAATTATAATAAAATTCGCCAAGATTTACATTCGCATGCAGAAAATAATCGTTGGGTTGAATGGATCATTCCCTAATTTAATTTAAAAATAATAACATAATAATTAAATGCAATAAATTTATTCTAATAATTCATTTACATTTTTATTTAAAACACTTAATCCTATTTGCATGAATAGGAGGATTATAAATGATCATAGGTTCTCATTTACAAAACATATTAGAATTCAACCATATATCTGAAGAATTTGCAATTGGGTTTAACCGCTTTCCTGCTAATAGCAAAGTAAAAAAAACTTACAATATTTCAAGAAAAGCTGAACAAAAGCATATTTATCTAAACACAGTTATTGATTTTGAAAATAACAGTTTATTTGGTGACTGTTATATTATTTTTGAAAATAAAACAGAGGCTTTAAAACTATTTCAATTTGACAGTTATGAAATGATTATAAAGTCGGTAGCTTTCAGCAAAATAAAATTTGAAGAATTATTTAACTTAGAAAAGAAAAAAATTCCAGAATTTAAGATAATTGAAGCTTTAAAATTTGAAAAGTGCCAATATCAATTTGACAATCAACAAACAACGTTAGAGCTTCCTAAGACGTTATTTAAAGATGACTATTTCGTACTAAAAATAAATTATAAAATTCAAGATCCAAATGCGGGCTTTTATTTTGTCCATGCAAACCAGAAGAGCCATGCAACATATGATTGTGTTTGGACGCAAGGACAAGACTCCGATGCTCCTTATTGGTTTCCATGCCAAGATGACCCTAGATTAAAAGTAACAACAACTTTACAATTTTCATTTCCAAAACAATGGCAAGGTTTAGCAAATGGGATATTAATCTCAGAAAAAATGACTGAAAAACATAAAATTCAAATTTGGGAGATGAATGAACCTCATTCCCCTTATTTAGTGGCTTTTGTTGCTGGAAACATGGCTTTTGCTAAAAATACCTGGCGCAATAAAGAAGTCAGTTTACTGCTTCCACATAAATTTGAATTTATGAAAAATGAAATTCTAAAAGAAACAAAAGAAATGTTAGAATTTTATTCTAACTACTGGGATTATGAATTTGCTTGGGAAAAATACAGTCAAGCATTTGTGGCAGATTTTCTATATGGTGGAATGGAAAATACCAGCATAACCATAAATACAGATGAAGTTTTAGGTCCAAAATTATTTTCTGATGGTAATGAAAGAAGAACTTATTTAGTCATGCATGAAATGGCACACCAATGGTTTGGCGATTTACTTACATGTAAAACATGGAGTGAAGGCTGGTTAAATGAGGGTTTTGCCACACAAAGTGAAATGCTATGGGATGAACATATAAATGGTAGAATAAGTGGCCTTTTTTATGCTCGTGAAAATTATTTACAAGGTTATTTAGCAGAGGCCAAGTCTTATCAAAGACCTATAGTTTGTAATCAATATGAATATGTTTCTGAAATTTTCGACGCGCATTTATATGAAAAAGGCGCTTTGTTTCTTAATTATATTAGAGATATTTTAGGCGAAAATGAATTTCAAAAATCTATTCACTTTTACTTAACTCATCATGCATATAAGCCTGTTGAAACAAAAGATCTTATTAATGCTATTCAACACGTGACTGGAATTGATACGACAATTCATTTTGATAATTTTATATACAGAGCTGGCCACCCAGAATTAGATATTAGCATTGATTTTTCAAGTTATGATACTTCTATTTTAAATTTAAATATATCCCAAAAGCAAAATATAAACAAAGAGTTTCCTGAATTTTATATAGAATCATTTATTTATATTCATTATAAAAATAATAGTTTTGAAGAAATTAAAATTATTATTGATGAAAAAACTAAAAAAATTTCAATACCCTTAAAAGAAAAAATAGCATTTAGCATTTTCGATCCCCGTTCAACTGTAATAGGTGAAGTAACTCAAAAGTTACCCGAATTATTTATTAAGGAAATTTTTAATTTAAAAGAAGGAAAATTTTCATATTATAAATAC
>CAYSZE010000239.1:0-11869 GCA_964435255.1 uncultured Oligoflexia bacterium | reverse complement strand
CTTGTTAATCTTGAAGTCGCTGCTCCTATATTTGCTCTTTGTTCAGACACTTGCAAATGAGCTTGATCAAAACTTTCTCCTAACTCTTTTACATCCCCCACGCCAAAATTATTTAAAACATAATCAATTGATACACCATCTTCAGAATTAATTAAATTTTCTGCTGATTTAATCCCCAAATCCTCTGGATGCGTTTTAATTTTATCTAAGTTATCAATAGTAATTAAGCCAACATCTTTACCATCAGAAATACTTGGTGATGACACTCTAATATTTATCGATTTTGTTGAAAAACCATTACCACGCCCAATTCCCTGATATTCAGAAGCATCATTAGCATCGGTACTAAATAATTCTTTGCCTGCATGCGCAATTGTAGAAGAAGTATTAATTAAAGATTCATAATTTGCTTGATATTCGATAAATAAAAAACTTCTTTCCTTATCAGACAAAACGGGATTAACCGATTGGGCTACCAATTCTTTAAGACGAATAACATTATTTGATATAGAACTTAAAGAAGAATCGACTGACTCGGTAAAAGACAATCCTTCATTCGCATTTTGTTTATATACATTAAGTTCACGCATTTTTGCCATAAGCATATCTGAACGCGCACGTTCAACTGGCATAGGTTCGCTACGTGTAAATCGCACACCAGAAGACAACTTTTCTAAGCTATTTTCATATTCTTTTTGTGCTTTAGTTAGGTTAGTTTCTACACTCCCCGAACCAATTATACGAATGCCTCCCATTAACTTGCTTCCTTAACTCCATTTTTTTCATCAGCTGCATTTTCTTGAGACTTATCAGAAAAAGTATAATCAACTAAAGTAAATTTGCCATCTTCTTTTAAAACTAAAACTTCACCAGGAGAACCTACATTTAAAGAAACCCCTTGATTTAACATATTTTTAAGATATTCACTGGCTAAAATAACTTTATCAACACAACTTGAAATATCTTTACAAACTTGTTGCATTGTTTCAAATGATGATCGTTCTGTATCAAGATGTTTAAATGAAATTTCAACTTGATGTAATCCGCTTGAACATTGATTAGCCGAAACTTCTGAATCAGATTTAGCCTCACCTAATGTAACAGACACATGATGTACCCAATCATGAACTTGTCTTACAACACTTTGCGCCTGTTCTAAATTGCTCACAATATCTAATAATTTTTTAGTTTCTAATTGTATTGCAGCTAAACTACTCGTACCAGCTGCCACTATGCTGGTTAAACTCGTTTCAACATGATTTACTAAATCTCTGGCAAAAGTTGCTGTTTCAGTAATTTTACGAATTGTTCTAAACATTTCTCTTGAGCGTGATTTATTACCTTCACATAAATTTTTAGCTGTTCCCAATTGATCATCCAGACCTATCGCTTGCCGAGAAAGTTGTCCTATTTTTTCTCTTAACTCTTTTAGTAAACTATCAGCTGTATCTGCTTTTTTAACACCAGCTTCGATCACTGCATGACCTTCACGTATAGCTGCCATCGCCCCTGAAGTCTCTTCTTGAATAGCTTCAATACGATCATAAATATCTCTTGTTGCTGTACTGGAACGTTCTGCAAGTTTTCGAATGTCATCTGCAACCACAGCAAATCCTTTTCCTTGATCACCTGCTCGTGCAGCTTCAATACTTGCATTTAACGCCAATAAGTTTGTTTGTTCAGAAATATCATCTATAACTTCAATAATATTCCCAATATCTGCAACCCTGTTAGCTAATATTGATATTTTCTCTTGCACTGCATTCATCCGATCACGACCACCAATCATTGCAGAAGTCACTCCCTGAATAGCTTCTCGAGTTGTCTGCGAATGTTGAAAAACCTCATTTTGCAGCACTTGAGTCTTATTCATCAATTCATCCCAACTTTTAATAACCTCGGTTAATTGCTCTGTTTGATCCTGAAAAGTATTAAAGTCATGTAAAAGATCAGAGCCTAATCGTCCCCAAGCACGACTTCTATCTGCTGTTTTTCTTGTTTCTGCTAAGGTGTGTCTACTTAATAAAATACTTTCTCTGATATAATCTGATGTCACGTTTAAAGTAACAATGCTTTCACCAATTGCTTGTCTTGTCCCATCAAGATTAAAAGAAGCTCTTTGAATTTCTCGATCTTTTGTTTTTCTAAATTCTAATAAATTTCCTAAATTATCTGTAACACTAGCAACACTATCTGAAATTTTACGAAATTGCCCTTGAAGTGCTAAGAGGAGTTGTCTTTCACCCTCTATATCTGTACTCTGCGAAAACGCAATAAGTTCATTTAACCGCCGTATAGCGATAATAAGTTGCCTTTGCGCATTCAACATAGAAGCCATACAATCAGGAGCAGATAAACCCGCATCTATCGATAATGTTTCCTTTTCCACAAAGCACCTCAACTAAAAATTATGATTCTAACTTCATTTTCAATATTTTCTTTAATACAGGTTCTAACACGTAATAAATAGGATTATCAGTTGCTGTTAAAGTTGAAGAAGCATTTCCTTCAACTGAAAAATTTTCACCTTTAATTTGATATGAAGAATTTCCTTCAAAGGTAACAGAAACTTGATAAGGTTCTAGCATGGTATTAACATACTGAATGGCTTGGTCTTGATTTTGCATTAATGTTACTTTTATTAAAGCAGAACTTGCTAAAGCTGATAATTGTGAAACTTGGTTTTCATTTAATTCCTCTTGTACTAAGTGCTCCTGGTTTAATTCGGTATCTTCTATAATACCGCTCTCATTTGCAGAACTTGTTACTTGCGGCGATTCAATTTCTTCGCTTATACCTTCTTCTATATTTGAAATAGCAGCTTCAGCATTTATGCTTTCTTCTTCACTTATTCCCTCTTCTGCTGCTGGCTCTACCGCCGCCGCTTCTTCACTTATTCCCTCTTCTGCCGCTGGCTCTACCGCCGCCGCTTCTTCACTTATTCCCTCTTCTGCACTTGCCGCCATTGCTTCTGCTGCTGGCTCTACCGCCGTTGTTGTTACGTCGTTTTGTTCCGTTACATTTTCAGACGCTGCAGATTCTTCCGCTTTTGCAATTTGCGGCGGAGCAGCTTTCGGTTCTTCGATGTCCAGAACACCTTTAGCGACTTCTCCGCTACTGCCATCGATAAATCCAACACTTGGCGACGGAGTGTAAATATTTTTATTCATTTCTGGGAAAGATATTTCAGGTGATGGTTCTTCATCCTCATGTGAATTTTCATTTTCAGTATTTTTAGACGATTTTTTTACAAATTCATTTACATTCTCAGAATCTACATCGGATAAATTTTCGCCTGAATAATCACTATCTATTGTTAACGCTTTTGCTTCAAAAGGAGCTTCATATCTTAAGCCACCAATGACACCACGTGAACGTTCAATAACAGTTGTCAATCGTAAATTGGGCACAGTCACTCGATATATTTTTGTCAAACCATCAGCAAGTTGGAATACGGTAGCAGCAATTGGAATAATTCTTTTATTTAAAAAAAAACGCAATTGCTGAATAGTTCCCCGATCGGAAGGATCTTCCATAGCAACATACAAAGCAGAGTTTTCTTCACCTAATCCAAAACAACTATAATGAACTGCTATATCAATTGGTATATAAGATTGATACGATTCATCAAGTAAAGCTATAGCTTGATCGCCTAAAGCATTAACTCGAAAATATCTTTGTAAATACTCTTGAATTTGCTCAGGTGAAGCTATATTTAATGAACGCAATACACGAACTGGATTTTCTCCAAGTTCTTTGCAGGTTTTTCTTAAGGCTATGAGCTCACCAGAAGACAGGTACCCATCTTGCTGCATAACCTGAAGCAAATCGTACATATGTCTTTCCCTAGACCTTAAATTTCCTTTGATTTGAAATGATTCTCTTGACTCATTCTACTATAATCTTAAGCTATTTTAGATCTTGGAGAACTATACGTTCCTTCCCAGATACGAAATTGACGATTCATTACAGGAATAATAATTATGAGCCGCTCCGATCTTGCTTCTGAAAGAAAAACCCAAATTATTAACGCAACAATAGAATGCATAACTCGTTATGGTTATAATAATTTTTCTATGCAAGACGTTGCTAGAGTTGCAGATGTTTCTAAAGGTATTATCCATTATTATTTCCTAAACAAGGAAGATCTCATGATGACTGTCCTTGACCATGTCAGTACGGACATAGAAAATCTTTTGCACTCAGGCGATGTCAATTCAGATCCTATCACTCGATTATCAAATGTTATTTGGATGTGCTCTAGTATTGTTCAAAATAAAAGAGAATACTACCGCATAAACATGGATTTTTGGACACAAATTGATCAAAAAGAAAAAGTGCGACAAGAAATTGCAAGCCACTACGCAAAATTTCGTAATTCAATTGCCGTCATCATCCAACAAGGAATCACACAAGGAGTCTTTAGAAAAGGTGAAGCACAGCAATTTGCTAGTATGATCATTGCCATGATAGATGGTATCGCATTACAATGGTTGTTCGATGAAGGCGTTTACAATTACGACGAAATTGTTAAGAATAGCGAAGAAGCTATACTAAACTTTCTTGTGATAAAAAAATAATTAAGGTATTTTTTTTGTGCTAAATTTAAATAAAAAAACAATATTATTATTTTTCTATATAATTTTTATTATAGCATTTCAAATTCTCAACTACGAATTAATGAGTATTGTTTATGCCCAACCTCTGCAAGTAAATGAAGAAAAGAGTAGTTATACTTTAATCACTTCAAAAAAAGCAGAAGGATTAATTATTTCTGAAATAAATTTTGAAGGCAATTCAAGAACAAGTGATGACGTTATTGAAAATAATTTAGATTTAAATGAAAATGAACCCTTTAGTTCAGAGAAACTTCGAAGCTCTCTACAGAATTTGAAAAATTTACAGGTCTTTTCAAAAATTGATGTTACTTTATATTTAGACAAAAATAACAAACTCATTGTTCAATTCGATATAGATGAAAAATGGACCCTTTTACCTTACTTTTTAGCAGGATCAGGAGGAGGAACCTCTTATTTAGTTTTAGGTTTATATGAAACTAATTTTTTAGGAAGATTATATACCTTTAATTTTACTTATGGTTGCAAAAATGATAATTGCTCTACTTTTGTTTATTTTAGAAATCCAAGTATCTTAGGTAGCCCGTTTAATATTGTTAGTTACATTACAAAAGAACATAATATTTTTCATGTTTACGATCATGATCGCAATATTTTAGGAAGTTTTTCCAATCAACGTGATATGGTTAATTTATTTACTGATATAAAAATTTCTCCTGCATTTTTTATCGGTCTAGGAGTTTTATATTTAAATAATGAGATCTCAGAATCAGGTATTACTGCTTCAGATGTAGCAAATAATAAAAATAGAAATTATAATGTACCACCTTCAACCTCTTCTCTTGCATTTGAAACCAGATTAACACTCGGAAAAATTAACTATGATGGTTTAAAGGCTGACGGTCTGAGCTATGTTACAGTTTTAGATACTACTGCTCAAGGATACCCTAATGAAGATGACAATTATAACTCCGTAAATAGTACTTTATTATTTTATAGATCTAATTTTGATTTGGGAATCATACCATTACCTAAATATACTGTTTTTGCCATGCGCAGCAATATTAGTATAACGTCGAGCGATGTGACCTCTCAACAAAATTTCATCGGTGGTTTAGATAAATTAAGAGGTTTTTATGATGGAGAATTCTCTGGTAAATTTTCATGGTACAGCAATTTTGAATTAAGAATTCCAAGTCTTGTAACAGAATATATCGCTTTTCAACACGCTTTTTTTTCAGATGTAGGATATGCGGCTGATACATTTCCTGATATTTTTAATAAATACACAGGCGTTAGCGTTGGTACAGGTATAAGAATATTACCTTTAAAAATAAATCGTGTTGCCCTTCGTTTTGATTATGCTTATACTTTAAACCCGTTTAATACCTTTGGGTTTAATTTTGGGCTTTTGCAGTTTTTTTAAGAAATTCTAATTTTTTATTAGCTATATTATATGTTCTTTTTCAAGCTTTTTTTTTAAATTATAAATATTATATGAAAATTTATTAAAATACGATATAGTAACAATTAAATTTTTAATAGAAAAAATTTATATTCTCAAAATAATAATCAGATCCACGAATTAATTTTATTTTATATTAAAAACATATTTATTTAATATAAAATAAACAAACAATTCAAAAACGCTAAGAATAAAAATAATTATTAAAAAAATTATTTTACAATAAATGGTAATCTAATTTTATATTATTAACACATTTATTTACATTCAATTTATTTGATATTAGAATTTATACAGCGAAAGCAAATTTTAATATTTTATTTGGAGGAAAGAATGACAAATACCAAGATTTTAATGTTAACTATTCTCTGTTTATTTAATTTTTACCCCTTAACCTCATACCCACAGGAAAATTCCAAAAACACTAAAAAGATCACTACTAATTATAATGAATTAGACTATAAGGAAGGTATTATACCTTTTACAAACTCTGAAAACTCAATAGATTTAGGCATGGGTAAAGTTCCAGTAATGGATACTGGCCCTTACTATTCAACTACTTTTCTATCAACATTGGGAGCATTAAATGCTAAATTAAATTTAATTAAAATGATAGATGTTCAATGTACTCAAACACTTTTAAATATGCTAACTAATAATGATTTCTATAGATGGAATGATTCCCCTTCATTTATTTTACAAGCATTAAAAGAGTATGGGATAGTTATAGATAAAAATTCTGCTTGTAGTCATAAAATCAGAATTGACCAATATTTAAAAATTAGCAATAAAAAATATAGTGATCTCATTTCTTTCGAATATTCAGAAAAATCTGATTTAAATTCTATAAAAGCAGCATTAAAAAATGGGATTAGAGCAATAATAGAAACTGCTCTTTCAAATGACTCAGGAAATCCCATTTCAGTCAATGGCTATAATTTAAAAATGAATGGTAAGCCAAAAATATACAATGGAGGTTTATATGCATGCCAACAACCTGAAAGTTCTATAAGCTATTGTTCAAACCAAAATGCCGCAATTAGTCTTATTGTTATAGGTTACGATGACAATCAACAATTATTAAAATTACGTAATTCTTGGGGAAGTGACGCTGGAGAAAATGGAAATTACTATATGACTTATTCATTTTTCAAGGCTATGGCAGGAGAACAGGTCATACTTAAATAACTTTTAAATAAATTTATAGATTTTCTTCAAATTTAATAGAAATCTTGGAACAAACGATTCAGAAATATAGATTTATTTATACAAATAAAAATTTTTCAAAAAAAGAAAGAAATGCAAAAGCATTTCTTTCTCATAAACTGGTAAGTAAAACTTAACCAAGTAGACGCATTGCTGCACCTGGGCTTTGGTTTGCTTGCGCAAGAACTGCCACACCACCTTGTTTAAGTATGTTGGATTGAGCCAATTTAGCAGTTTCTTCTGCAAAGTCTGTATCACGGATACGGCTGTTTGCTGCAGAGTAGTTTTCAGATTGCACAGAGAGGTTTGAAATCGTTGAGTATAAACGGTTTTGTAACGCACCCATATCTGCACGGAATTCAGAAACCTTAGAAATAGCATCATCAATTTTATTAATAGATGCTTGTGCACGCATTTTAGAACCGTTAGGATTTTCACCATCTTCCATGAAAACACCCGTTGAACCATAAGACTCATCACTTGCTCTACCAAGTCCTAGCCCCAAAGTGCTCGTATTGATTTTATCAAAATTCAAACGAATAATGTTGACTGGATTACGTGCGAATTCTTCATTAAAGACATCGCCTTGGCCATCAAGTTTTCTTTCATTTATTCCATCTGTAGCTGCCGCCCAGTTTTTACCGACTTGAACTTCAAGTGGTGGAATATTTGATTTTTTAGTCATTTCTTCTGGCAGATTTAATTGATCTTTATCTTCAACATTATCAATATTGTTACCAGTTAGTAATAACGTACCATTGTATTCCGTTGAATTTGTAATACGATCAACTTCATCTTTTAGCGCATTAAATTCTTTATGAATAAAGCCACGCTCTTTATTACCAATCGTATCTGATGCACCTTGCACTGCAAGCTCACGTAAACGAGACAAAATATTTCCAATTTCATTCATACCACCTTCTGCCGTTTGCAAAAGGGAAATACCGTCACTAGCATTTCTTTTAGCCATATTTAAACCACGAATATCAGCTTTCAATTTTTCACTGATGGCAAGGCCTGCAGCGTCATCGGAAGCTTTATTAATGCGATATCCAGAGCTTACTTTTTCAGTGGACTCGTCATTTTGTTTAGTGGTAATACTCAAGGCTCTTTGAGCATTAAGGGATTGGATGTTGGTTTGTATACGCAAACCCATAGCTGGTCTCCTCCATGAAACTCACCACAGTCCAAAACCGCTTGGTACAGGGTGCGGCCATCCTTGGCCAAACTAAGTAAAAATGTATCGATGGCTTTTTGCCATGCGTACATTTTGCATGTCGGAAATATTTTTTCGAACTGTAGGCAATTTTTACTATTTCTCTGACTGTAGAAGAGCGGCTATAGAATGTGGGCAAATAGGATCTATTAATTTTTTAATTGCACGTGCTAAATTTCTAATCTCGAGTTGAGCTCCTTCATGATCTCTTAATTTAACAAAATGTACTGTGGCTTCCAATGAGGCTGTCCAAACTAAAGAGTTTTTAAAGCTAATGGGCATGACCATTCTTGCTTGCTCTTTACACACCCCTAATTCTAATAATTGTTTGTATGCAGCATAACCATTTTCAATAGCATTTAAATAAATTTTCTTTGCTTCAGTATTATTTTCAACAGCTTCACCTTCATTTGAAGCTTGTTTATTATTTTTATGTTGTTTTCTAAATAATTCTGGGGTGTGAAATTCTGGTTCAAACTCGACATACCGCCCTGAAATTTCATTCCAAGTTGTTGCAGCCTCTTTAAATTCACCGCTCGTATAGGAACAACCCACTTGATGCTTGTAGAGCTGTCGGCAAACAACTTCAGAAATCCCTTCAAGGGTAAAAGTAAAAACCACGTGACGGAAAGGGCTCATGTGCTTATGTGCAGCCAAATAGTTAATCAATTTGATATCTTTTTCATCAAATTCGGTTTTTCTTTTACCAAAACTCACCCGTGCAGCATTGACAACTGAAAGATCATTACCCATATAATCAGAAAGTGTTACCTTTCCATCGTCTACCATAATTGATTGTCCAACCATTTCTTGCTTCATTTAATTTCCCCCTGAATTGCCAAGATAGAAACATCTTGCATAGAAGAAAAAAATGCAGGATTTTAGCCAAAAAAGCAACAGCAGAATAAATTGATTAAACATATAGCAATCAAATAAGCTTTTAATAGGAGTCCTTTTTATTTCTTAAATTTCATAGGATATAACGGTGGAAAAATTCATAATAATTGAATTAGATTCATACCAAATTCTAAATACGGAATTGAGCAAAGGATTTGAACTCTCCGCATTAAAAAATGAATTTAATAATTTTTGGCAAAAATGGACAAAAATTCATCTTCAACTTTTGCATGATTTAAATCAGATTAATCATCTGTCAATAGGTGGAGCAGATGAGTTAAAAACAGTAAATGAAAAGTTCTTACGAAAAAGAATGGGAATTATTTCTGCTTTTATGCAAAGAATAAAAAAATGTCCGCACACAAAAAATGAAATTGAATTATTAAAAAACATTTTATATGAACACGATGAAAAATTTACAGCTATTTTAAATAAAATTTTAAATACACTACTAAGTGAACTAAATAAGTTAAAAACGTTTCGAAAAGCCACAAATGCGTATTTATATTCTCAATTCTCTTTGGGAGGATAAACCAAAATGATTAAATGCTGTTCTATTGATAGCATATTAGAGAATGCCAAAAAATATGATCCTATAAACTTTTTAGAATACCTAGAAAGTGAAAAAATTAATGAAATATCAAAAATTCAAGAACAGCATGAAAAAACAATATTAACAAAAGCGAAAAAAGTTGCCTTTATTGCACCTCAGCTTCCTCATCCCTGTGAATTAGAAATCTGGAATAATTGTGTTAAAAAATTAGGAGTTGAAGGTTCTTTATACACTCATATCAGTGAAGAAAGAAATTTTATTCAATTTGCTAAATTATTGCATAATTCAAATACAACTTTATATTTAACTTGCTACACCTTAGATTCAATGAATGAAAATAAAACTTTCCTTTCTGGTCTTGAAAAAGAACTGGAAGACTATCAATTAATTATTTCATTAGGTGAAAATTCACTTGCAAGTTACCAAGCTTCAAAAGTTAAAAGAAGCCATTTATCTAGGTTAATTATTTGGCAAAATGCGCCGCGCCCACCACACGCTAATATAGGCACCCGCTCACCAAATGGTTCACCTCTTCCGAATATTGCTAGGGAAAGAACGGTTAGAAAAGAAGTATTAAAAAATTCTGATGTCATTCTGTGTTTTGACAAAGATGGAGCGACTTGGTCTTATTTAGAAGATGTAAGCTCACAGCGTATTAGAAGGGTTTCTAGAGCCATAAACTCACAAAGGTACTCTTCAGAAATTTCTTCATTGCGCAGATTAGAACTAAGAGCTTCATTAGGCTTACCTGAAACAGATTTTATCTTTTTCCATTTAGGCCCGCTGGAAATTGAATCTGGAGCATTAGATTCCGTCTTTGCCTTTAAAAATTTATTACAAAGCAATCCAAGTTTTCAAGGGAAAGCACGGTTGTGTTTTTGTGGCACAGGCTCTGCAGGAGCTGATATCAGACAAAGTGTTGTTGAACTTGGTCTCGATGACCATGTCTATTTTTTAAATCCTAATGGTGAGGGATTAAAAGAAATTCATGGCAACCAATTTTCAAGCATTATTTCCCTTTGTGATGCGGTCATTCATGCTCCTATTGCACCAGTAAACGGAAACGCAACGAAACATTTAGATAGTACGTACGATGTTATGTGCGCTCTGTCTTCTGACATAATCATTATTTCAAATGGAAATAATTGGATTGGTGAATGGGTAAGTCGTTTTTATAAAACATTTTCAGCGGGAAGCATTCATAGTTTAGCGCGACTCATGCAAGAAACTATTGAAAAACAAGATAAAGTTACAAATGTAAAAAACGCAATTAAAAAAGCTTTACTAAATGAATTTCCTTTCGAAAAAATATGTTTTGAAATTTCAGAAATATTTAAGTCTCTCATTGTGACGATTCCAGCTGTAGAAATTGAAAATACTTCTAAGTTAATCGTACAAATTGAAGAAATGGTAATAGCGAAACAATACATTGATGCGATTAATTTAATATCCCAAGCCTTCCAAAAATCTAATTTATCTTTAATACAACAAGCAAATTTATTTAGATTAATTGGAGATTGCTTCACAAAATTAGGTGACTTAGATAATGGTGTCATGAATTATTCAAAAGCTTTAGAACTCGACCCCTATTGTGCGAAATGCTTTATTGGCTTAGGTACAATTGCCCTACAAAGAAATAACTACAATATTGCCGTTCCACAATTTCAGAAAGCAGTCAGTCTGGCTCCCAATGATGATATGGCTAGCTTAGGTTTGGGCTTAGCATTTGAAGGATTAAATGAGCTAAAACAAGCATTATCTTGGACAGTTAGAGCATGTCACTTAAAAGCAGATAATACTGTTGCGATATTTAATTTGGTAAAACTTTCTTTTGAAATGGAACAATTTAGCGACGCGGAAAGAATATTAATTCGCTACTTAGGCTTGCATCCTAATGATGTAAATATGATTTATACATTAGGAACCATTGAATTTAAGACAGGTAAAAATGATAT
>CAYSZE010000238.1:0-8420 GCA_964435255.1 uncultured Oligoflexia bacterium | reverse complement strand
GGAGTTGTTTCATCTGGATCAGCTTATTTACCACTCTCTACAGAATATCCAGATAGCAGAATAAAATATATGGTTGAAAACAGTAATATAAAGTATATTATTACCTCAAAAAAACTTTCTGAAAAATTAAATACTTTTATTAAAAATGATATTAAAATTATTCTCACTGAATCATATAACAACACTCTTTCCTTTCCACATAACAGCAGCGATGTTATTACATATAATCATATTAATAATATAGAAAGTCATGACCTGTGTTATATCATTTATACTTCAGGAAGCACAGGAAAACCAAAAGGAGTTATGATAGATCATTCAAATATTTTTAATCAAATGCAGTGGCTAGAAGAAATACAAAATATTAATTTTGATACCGTTCTTCTCCAGAAAACACCCATTAGTTTTGATGCTGCACAATGGGAAATTTTATCCCTCGCTTGTGGAAGTCATCTTGTCTTAACAGATTCATATAGTTATATGGATCCTACTAAAATAATATCATATATAAATAAGTACAAAATAAATACATTACAATGCGTACCCACACTTCTACAAGGATTAATTGACACAAAAGACTTAAACACTTGCATGACTTTAAAATACTTATTTATTGGAGGAGAAGCACTGAATAAAAATTTAGTTATAAAAGCCGCAGATGAAATTAAAAATTGTATATTTATTAATCTATATGGACCAACTGAATGTACAATTAATTCTTCTGCTTTTATAATTGATTTAAACGAAATAAGTCATTATGATAATGTAATTTCTATTGGTAAACCTATAACTAACATGAGTTACTATATATTAAATGAATGTTTAGAATTAACACCAAATGGAGAAATTGGTGAACTTTATATAGCAGGTATGTGTGTTGGAAAAGGATATCTCAATAATCTAAGTACAACTAATGAAAGGTTTATACCTAATCCATATGCAAAATTTTCTGTCGATAAAGTCTTATATAAAACTGGTGATCTTGTTAAAATTAGTGCTAATGGAAATTATATATACTATGGCAGAAGTGACAATCAAGTAAAGTTAAGAGGATATAGAATAGAACTTGATGAAATTAAATCTGTAATTGAGACACATCAATGGATTAAACACGCTGCTGTAATTGTCAAAAAAGATCCTATACATAATTGCGAAAATCTTATTGCTTTTATTGAACTTAATAGCAATGAAGCAGTTTTAATGGATCAAGGGAAATTTTCTCAGCATCATATTAGTAAAGAAAATAAGCACCAAGTTCTGATGCAACTTGCTGAAAATGGATTACAAAAACAAAATTACTTGGAGTTTAAAAAAACTTATCACCTAGACCATAAAGATCCAAACCAAAGCATGACTGATTTTGTTTTTGCAAGAAAAAGTTATCGTTACTATGAAGGTAAAGCAATTAATAAGAATACTATTATTGATCTCATCAATTCATGTCAGAAGCAAGCAGAAACGTTTAGTAGCACATTAGAAAAGTTAACTTTTGATACTTTAAGTGAAATTCTCAGATATTTTGGAAAATTTCAGAGTTCTGAAAGATTATTACCAAAATACTCGTATGCCTCACCTGGCGCACTTTATGCTACACAGATGTATCTTGAATGTAATAACTTAAATTTTATATCAAATGGATTTTATTATTTTCATCCAGTAGAACATATGCTTTATAATATAAGTAATATTATATTTACTGAAAATAAGTGTTTAAAAATTCATTTTATTGGTAAAAAATCTGCTATAGAAAGTGTATATAAATTAAATATAAAAGAGGTATTAGAATTTGAAACAGGGCATATTTTAGGTGTTTTTGATAAAGTACTATCAAAATTTGGTTTACAAATAGAAAATGATATTTATAACATAAATGTCTTAAATATTCTTAACCTTAATGAAGATTATGTTTATTTAGGATCTTATCAAATTACACCTAATAAAAACCTGAATAAATTTCAAGATATTGAATTTTATTTACAATGTAACAACAATTCTATAAATGATTTGGAAAAAGGGCTTTATGTAATAAAACAAAAAAAGCCTGAAAAATGCTCTTCTGAGTACATATTAGAAAAAGAAGTTATTGCTATTAATCAAGTTGTTTATCAAAGATCTCACTTTGGTATAAGTTTAGTTAATAAGAAACCTAGCTGGCATCAATACATAGATTTAGGTAGATGTTTACAACATCTTCAAATGAATGAATTGAATATAGGACTCATGTCTTCTGGTTATAGTTCTAAAACTGGGCACAGTTTACCAAGCGCAATAAAAATTAATAAAATATTAAATTTAAATGAAAATAGCGCTTCTTATTTCTGTTTAGGTGGCTCCATTAATAATACACAAATTTTTGATAAAGGTATGAAAGAAGACAGTGTTCATATGCAAGGTCCTAGTGAAATTATATTAGAAGATCTTAGAAATAAACTTCCTATTTTCATGCAACCAAATAAAATAATAACTCTAGAAAAAATACCTCTAACTGCTAATGGCAAAATTGATATTGAAAATTTAAAATCCATTAAAGTAGATTTTAAATCTACAAGTATTATTAAACCTAGAAATACAATTGAAAAAATTATATATCAAATTTGGCAAGAAGAACTTAATATCGAAGAATTTTCTGTAAATGATAATTTTTTTTCTTTGGGTGGAAATTCAATTATAATTATTAAGATTATTAACAAATTAAAAAATAAATTTAAAATAGAAAGTCCTATTCAAATACTTTTTGAATATAGAACCATTGAAAAATTAGCTGAATTTATAAAAAACAAAAACAATATATCTTTTGATAGGGTAATTAACCTAAATGAAAAGAACTTTAACAGTTCAATTTTTTGTTGGCCTGGCCTTGGAGGATTTTGTTTAAATTTAAAAAATTTAAGCACACAAATTAAATCTGAAAGTGTTTTTTATGGAATACAATCGTACGGTATAAATGAAAATGAAGAGCCTTTTAAGTCAATTCAAGAAATGGCGTTAGAAGATATTAAATTAATAAAAAAAATTACCCCTTCTGGCCCATATAAACTTTGGGGATACTCTTTTGGTGCACAAATAGCTTATGAAACGTGTTATTTATTAGAACAACTAGGAAACCAAGTCAGTGAAGTAGTCTTTATTGCACCTGGAATGCCAAATATTAATAATTCCATAGTAGACGATTGTAAAACTGCAAATGAAGCTTCATTTTTAAATAAAAAGTTTGTTGCCATACTATTTTCTGTTTTTATGAGAAGTATCGATTATCAGCTACTGAATGATTGTATGCACCAATGTCATAATGAAGATAGTTTCATTAATTATATTTTATCTAAAAATATTGGTTTTGATTATCAATTTACAAAAAGAATAGTTGATTTAGTAAAATCAACATATAATTTTATTTTCACAAACAATTTAAAAAATAAAATAATTAATGCTCCAATTAAAATATTTATTACAAAAGGAGATGCTATTTCTAATTTCGAACGTGACTTGCTACATATTAAAGATAATATTACTATTAAAAGATTACCTATTGATCATTATAGTATACTGCAAGAAAAAAATTTTAATTTTTCCACTTGAATAAGTACTAAAAAAATAATACAAAGATATTATAATAATATAAAAGATCGGTGAATTATGCCCCATATAATAATTAAACATTTCCCTTCAAGTAGTAAAGAACAAAGAGATAATATTTCTCTTGATATAACTAAGACAATCTCTAAAAATTTGCATTGTTCAGAAAATGTAATTTCAATTTCATTCGAAGAAATTGACAAAGAACAATGGTATAAAGAAGTTTACAAACCAGAAATTATAGACAAAAAAGACTTTCTTCATAAACAACCAAATTACTAATCATTGAGGCACTATAATGTTAAAAATAAAGAAACACCCTTTACTAAAATACAGCGACGAAGTTCTTGAAGCTATACAAAACCAAAAACCAATAGTCGGAGTGGAATCAACTGTCATTGCGCATGGCTTACCTTATCCTGAAAATTTAATGACTGCTCAAAAGATTGAGAATGCTATTCGGGAAACAGGAAGTATACATGCAACTATTGCGCTAAAAAATGGTCATTTCTTAGTAGCTATGAACAACGCAGAACTAGAACAATTTGCTTCGACAAAAGGAATTCCAAAGGTCAGTAGCCGTGATATTCCTATCATTTTAGCCAGCAAAGGATTAGGAGCAACTACTGTCGCTTCCTCACTTGTAGCTTGTGATTTAGCAGATATTCCATTTTTTGCTTCTGCTGGAATTGGAGGTGTGCATAGAGGTGCTGAAACAAGTATGGATATTTCAGCAGATCTTATTCAATTTACCCGCTCCAAAGTAGCAGTTGTTTGCGCTGGTGCTAAAAATATTTTAGATCTGAATTTAACTATGGAATATTTAGAAACACAATGTATTCCTATAATTTCTTATAAATCCGATGATTTTCCAGCATTTTATTGTATATCCAGTGGAATAAAAAGCCCACATCGGATTGATGATGAAGAACTAATTGCAAAAATAATTGAAAAACACTGGGAGTTAGGTAACAAAAGTTCCGTTCTAATTACTAGCCCAATTAATGCTGAAGATGCAATAGCAAGGGAAGAAGTAGAAGATATTATAAATAAAGCCCTAATTACTGCGGAACATAGTGGAATAAAAGGACCTATGGCTACACCATATTTGATGAAAGCTGTAGCCCAAGCAACAGCAGGAAAAACAGTAAAAGCTAACATGTCTGTACTTATCAGTACTGCTGAATTAGCTGGCAAACTTGCTAAAGCTCACATGAATTATTTGCAGAATCAAATGTTAAATTAATTTTTTACTATTACAAAGAGAATTTAAAATGAAAAAAGGGGTTATTTTTGATCTAGATGGCACTCTTATTGATACGCCCGCTGGAATAGTTGAAGGATTTTTATATTCTTTAAATTGTCTAAATTATTTTAATATAAATGCTATAGATATAAGGAATACTATTGGTCTACCACTAGAAAAAGCTTTTGCATCTTTGCTTAAAGTTGATACAAGTGATGCACTTATTAGTGCAGCTATAAAAAACTATCACAAAGCATTTAATGAAATTGTTTTACCTAAAGCAAAACAACTTATTTTTTCTGGTGTTACCAAGGGACTTACTGACTTAAAAGAACAGGGATATACACTAGCTATAGCAACAAGCAAATATTTAAAAAGTGCGAATAATTTGTTAACAGCTGCTGAACTTATAAACTATTTCGATTTAATAGTTGGCGCTGACCTTGTAAATAATCCAAAACCTCATCCAGAAATGGGGTTTCTTGTTATTGAAAAACTACAGTTAAGTCCTAAAAATACTTTTATGATAGGCGACACCACTCATGATTTATTTATGGCAAATGAAGCTGGCATTAGAAGCATTGGTGTGACCTATGGCATACATGATTATAAAAAGTTAGAAAGCGCAAATCCTGAATATATCTCTGATAATTTTAGTAATGTAGTCCAATATATTTTGCAGCATAATCATTGGAAATAAAATGAAAAATAAATTATCGCCTTCTTGGATTTTAGGATTACTTGCGGGTGTTGTCCTAACTTTAATGATTAACTTTAATAGTAATTTATCAAAAATAACATCACCTATTTTTGCTTCTTGGACAGCACATGGAATAGGAATGTTAACTGCACTGTTGATTGTTTATTTAAATACATTCTTGAATAAAAACAAAAAAGAAGTGAGCACAACAAAAAACATACCACTCTGGAGTTACTTTGGTGGATTACCAGGAGCTTTTACCGTTATTTTAGCAGTCATTGCTGTAAATAGTAATTTAGGACTATCAGGTACTTTATCATTAATGTTAGTTGGACAAATTATATTTGGTATTTTTTCAGACATATTTGGTTTATTTGGTACCACTCGAAAATTTATTAATATTAAAGATATAATTGTTATTTTATTGATATTAACAGGCAGTTGGCTTATAATTAATTTTAGGACTTAATAATGACTTATTTCGTTTTTATTGCTATTTTAAATGGTATAGTTATTGGAACAAGCCGTTCTGTTAATGGAAAATTAAGTTTCTATGTTGGTCCACTTAAAGCATCATTATGGAATCATGTTGGCGGATTTATTTTTCTGAGTATCCTAATTTATTGTATTGATAGTTTCAAATATCTATTTACTACAAATATTCCTTTAATTTATTTATTAGGTGGAATATTTGGTGCTTTTTTTGTTACTTTAAATAGTTATGTATTTACTAAAATAGGAGCAGTAAAAACAGCTTTACTTGTGATAAGTGGACAAATGATATCAAGTGTTCTAATCGACTTTAATTTTAAAAGCAGTACCTCTATTGTTGCCCAAATTTTAGGAATTATATTAATTATTACAGGAATATATTTATCAAAATTAGATAAAATTCCTTTTTTAAAGCTAAGTTTAAAAAAACAAGTCATCAAATAGGATGGAAAATGGAAAATTTAAATAAGACTAATTTTTCAAAAAAATTAAACTCTGTATCTGAACTTTTAAATGATACTACGAATCACATTGAATTTAATGGTCATTTGTCAAACCATAACAAACATGCAGTCGTTGCATTGACAAGGCTTTCAGCAGATTTAAATTTAATCAATAATTTCTATTATGACTATATTAAATGTACGACATATGGATGTGGCTTAGAAGCTCCTAAAGTTTCTAAATATAGTATTAATAAACAAAATTGGAAAGAGTATTTAGGAAAAAGAACTAGTTTTGCTTCTTATTATGATTTTTTTAATTCGGAAATTGAAAAAAAAGGATTAAATAGAGTTCTTACTGAATATTTGCCAATTCTTATCCCAGGATGGGTGGGTTCTTTAACACATGCAGCAATCCATTTAGGTTGGGGATTAGATATAAAAAATAAATGCATGATTACTGAAGGTTTAGCTTACTTATGCTTTTCTTTTATTTCATGTCACCCAGAAAAAGTATTGACAGAAGGAAATAGACACTTTGAATCTCCCACCGAATCATTCTTATTTATTTTAGATGAAATTAATAAAGATCCTCTTCAATTTAAAGAATATATTGAGAATATTTTAAAAAAAGAAGAACTCGAAAATAATTTCAATTTTCACCCTGAGCTCAGAAGATCAGGAACGCAATTTAAAATTGCAACAGTTCTTAAATATGGGCACCCATTAATTTATGAAGAACAAAATTGGTTTAAAAGCGCGAACTCAGAATATTTATGGAATGAATTATTTTATTTAACGACACTCGTCTATTTGCACTATCCTGGAAATTTTATTGTTCTTCACCTTTTAACTTCTTTACATGCACTTAAAGAAATTGCTTTTTATCAAAGTAAAAATGAAGAACTGGATTGCATAAAAAATTACTGGATTGGTATGAATTGCATATTATTTGCTATGGTTGATCTTCCAAATAGAGAAAAATTTAATGCTTTAATTGATTATCATAAAAATAATTTTGATCAAATCGATGATCCCAAAATTCAAACTTATTGGAAAAACATTCTTGAGAGTGCCTATTTAGAAAAAGAAGAACATAATGCTAAAATGGTTTATGTGTTGAAAAAAATATGGGAAGAATCAGGATGCAAATCAATTTATAGAATTGCAGCAAATAATTTTACCACAACGCCAGGACTTCCTGAGACATTCAAACAAGCACCAAATGAAAGTTAATATTTATTCATAAAACAAATTTTAAAAAACGCTTCATGCAATCATTATATTACATTATGAAAAACTTTATAATAATAAACTTCTTTGTAAAACTTATAAAATATAATTAGCGCCTAAAGTAATCAAAAAATTTGAGTTTTGCATTTTTTTACTTAAATCAAGAGATATAGCTAGTTCGCTATTACCTGAAGCTACTGTTCCATCACTCCCACCTGTTGACACAGAAGAAGCAACAGAATACTTTGCAGGAAATATATCTGGAGAAAATTTTGCAGAAAAATCTAAATTATAAGAATCATCACTTTTTTGTTCTATAAATCTTGTTTTGTAAATTAATATAGGATTAAACATTCCTTTGCTTTTGAAAGTATATTTTCTTGTATATGTATATGTTGTGTTTCCATCACTATAGTCAGTTTCTACTGTCCCATAAGCTAGAGCAAGACCTAAAGAATGATTTTTATAAAATGAATAATGACTTTCATGTGCATAAATAACTGCAAAGGATTTACTATTAATTAGCAGATAGGAAAAAACAGCTTTGTGATAAAAGTAGCAAATTAGTCATTGCCAATTAGAAAGAGAAAATTGACTGAACCTCATTAGAGAAAGTAGCTTTAAGTTACAAAGATAAGTTTCAGAGAAATAAATAAAAACAAGGGCCAAAAAAAAGCCCTCACGGTAGTGAGGGCAAGAAATGAAAGGCTGCGCAGAGCTACTCTTCCACACC
>CAYSZE010000237.1:0-12812 GCA_964435255.1 uncultured Oligoflexia bacterium | reverse complement strand
CCCGTTATTGAACTTCTTAGACTTAACTTGTGATGAATTTCAGGTGCAGAAAACCCTTTTGTTCCTTTTTCGATGAGAAATCCTTTTATACCAGAATCTGATTGCGCCCAAACTATAGCGATTCCTGCGATAGGCGCATTGGTAATCCAAGTTTTTGAGCCATTGATAATCCAATCAGAACCATCTTTGCGAGCAAAAGTTTTCATTCCTGCTGGATTTGAACCAAAATCGGGTTCTGTTAAACCAAAACAGCCGACAAGTTCACCTAAAGCCATTTTGGGTAAAAACATATTTTTTTGTTCTTCAGAGCCAAAAGCATGAATGGCATACATGGCCAAGCTGCTTTGGACGCTAGCAAAACTTCTTAATCCGCTATCACCACGCTCAAGTTCTTTCATGATTAAACCGTAAGATATTTCGTCTAATCCAGCACAACCATAGCCATTTAAATTACAACCTAATAAACCCATGGCACCTAGTTCTTTGATTATTTCTTGTGGGAAATAAGCTTTTTCAAAATTTTCGGTGATATTTGGGAGAAACTTTTCAGTCACAAATTTATGGACTGTTTCTTTAATTAACTTTTGGGATTCATCAATATTTGCGAATGCGCCAAGAAAATCAGTTGCATTTAATTCCATAAATTGTTCCTTTATTTGTTTCTTAAATGGTCATATGCTTCATAGACTTCATCTTCATTGAATAATTTAATTGATGTCTTACCTAAGTTTTTTGAAATTGACAATAAATAAGAAACACCACTTTCTATTCCTTCAGGAAAAATAGCATCTTGCTCTATACAATTTGCTAAAATAGCCCACAAAAGGTTTATTTCATTGCGTGGATATACTTTTAAATTTCGAATTTCATCACGTAAGCGAGAACCATTTTGTTTAAGAAATTGATCAACATATTTGGATGTTTTTACCATAACGGAACGAGATATTCTTAATATACGATAGCTTAAGGCGGTAAATAATAATTGAAGACTTTCATTTAAATCTGTTTCTGTAAGATTAGAGGAGTCAACATCGAATCTATGGATAGAACATGCTTCTATGAGATCAAAAATTTGTCCTATGACTCGCACCCAATTCAACATTAATGATTGCGCTATAAATTTTGCGCCGACAGATTTCACATGTGGTTTTCCGACAACTGTTTTTACATAAGTAGATGAACAATGCAGCAGATGATGCGGGCAGAGGATAGCCCAAGTTTGTAATTTAGGATTTATAGCTTGGTTCGAAAAGTATAAATTAAATTCTGCTTCAAAATCAGAGGTTGAACGTAATCCTCGGACTAAATGACTAATATTATTTTCTTTTGCATAGTCGGCAATCAACCCTTCCTGTGAAGTGACTATGACTTTTTGCCCCACACGAAAAGGAGGATCAAGTGCCCACCAATCTAAAAAGGGATCAATGGAATGAGCTATAACTCTTGCTCGCACTTCTGGTTTGAGCAAACTTTGTTTTGCAGGGTTGACCGCTGATACAACATGAATCGTTTCAAAAACTTCTAAAGCCGTTTCTAAGACAAATTGATGACCAAGTGTCCAGGGATCAAAAGAGCCTGCATATACTGATGACTGCATATTTTTTCCTTAACTTTTTCAAAACAATATTTGCTTCCTTTTATATGCCAAAGATGTGGCGAGTAATTCAGCAACAGAAATTTACCTTAGGGTCTATAATGAGGGCAAGGAGAGTAGAAAAATAATAAATAAAAAAAGTGAGGAGAGAATGAAGAATATCCTTTTTTTTGAAAATAGCCTCTCATTACACAAAGCTATTAAACTTATTTTAGGAAATGAGAAAATATATTTTATTAAAATTATTGATAATTTTAAGGAATATGAATATGAAATAAGTAAACAGAATTTTGATTTGGTAATAGCTAATTATAAATTGTTTTTTGCGCATTTTGCTAAAAAGAATAGAATTGAAAAAAATATTTTATTTTTATATGAAAGTGATGATAGTATAAAAGAATTAGAAAATATTTCGAGTTATTATTTTATTGAAAAACCGTTTACAAGTCATGCTTTTAAGCAGTTAGTTGATAATATTTTACAAGTTAAAGAAGAAAAAATAAAAGATCCTATTCATATAGATATTACTTCTTCTGAAATGGAAAATTATATGAAAAATATTATAGATAAATGGGTAAAAGAACAAGCACCAAAGTATGCAAAGGAAATAATAAGAGAAGAAATTATTAAATTGATTAGCTAAGAAACTTTGTAAAAAGAAGAAAGATTTCCTAATTTTTTTTCTTTTTCTTTGAGAGAAGAAGGTATTTTTTCAATACTAAATGCAATCCATAGTTTTAAATGAATGGTTGATTCGGTTTTTGAATATTCTACTCCTATAATTTTTTCAAATTTTTTATCTAAATTATGAATACTAGTATTATTGGGTAAAATAACTTCAACATAAACAATATCATCCCAAACTATAGTCAAACTAGGATAAACCTTTGATTCAGATGAAATATAAAGAGCTTCATCAAGAAAATTAAAAATAGCTGTATTTGTATGTGTTTCATTTTGCAACCAAGTGTATAAATGCACAGATTCTTTAGGAACGCGTACAACTTTAATGGGATGGACTTTTTCAAATTTATTTCTGTATTTTAAAAATATCTTTCTTAAAATGGGTGCCATTATTTTTTCAGTAGTTGATTGGCTTTTAGAAAATTCGAACCAAGAAAAGCCAGCAAACGAAGAAAATTTTTTATCTTTCTTTATCATACGAATGGAAAACATATTTATTTCCCAAATGACATGTGGTTCTTCAAACGTTAAGGAATAAAAACTTGAAAATTGTCCATACCATTCTAGTTTAGAAAAGTCATAATTATTATTATCCTTGTTTAGTTTTCCTAAATATCTGAAATGAAATCGTGATTCTTTAAAATGCACAATAAGTATATAAACCAAGCCAATAAGTGCAGCAATAAATAATAGAACATCTCTTATTAATATATCTTGATCTAATGACTGCATTTAAAAAAGCCCTCGTTAAATAGCTTTCGGATAAAAGAGGGTTTTTTTGAACTGATTTTTTAACTTTTTTTATTAAAAAGAAGCGATAAATTGTTGGATTTCATTTGCTAAGGTATTAATTTTATTTAAGGTTTGTTGATAAGCAAACTCTGTATCTGCATCTTTTGTACAGACTGAAATATAAAATTTAAGTTTAGGTTCTGTACCGCTAGGACGCATTGATATTTTACTACCATCTTGCAAAATAAATTGTAAGACATTTGATTGTGGGATTTTGAACTGTGCTTGTATGGTAGGGTTTAAATAATCCAAAATATCAACAACTTGTTGGCCACACCATACTTTTATTGGATTTTTACGCATTTGTTCCATCATACGCGCAATTTTTACAGATCCTTCTTCACCATAAAGATCTACATTTATTAAATGTTCTTGCCAAGCGCCATGTTTTTCAAATATTTCAAATAAATAGCTACAAGGGCTTTTGCCTTGATTTTTTAATGTCGCAAGCATTTCGGCTGTTTGGCACATAGCGGCAATGGCATCTTTGTCACGTACGTTATTATTAGGCATATAGCCAAAGCTTTCTTCAGTGCCAAATAAATATTCAAAGCCATTTTGTGCAGTTTCCCAACTGCGTACAAGACCTGCAATCCATTTAAAACCAGTTAAAGTGTTAAATGACTCAATATGAAAATCTGAACATATTTTAGCAATTAAGTCTGAGGTCACAATGGTTTTTACAATTTTATGATTTGCTTTTAATGTTCCAGCTTCTTTTCTTGTGCTTAGGATAAAGTGAATAAGTAAACAGGCCGTCTGATTTCCATTTAAAATGATGAAGTCATCTTTCGCTTGATGTTTTAATAATCCTTTAGCCATATGAGGGTCATAAACAGCTAATGCTAATCTGTCGGAATCGGGATCGGTGGCAAAAACAAATTCAGCTTTCCTTTTATTAGCATGAGAAATAGCCAAAGCTAAGGCATCTGCTTCTTCAGGATTTGGTTTTTTTACTGTAGGAAAATTTCCATCTGGTTCAGCTTGTTCGGGAACGATAAAAATATTTTCAAAACCAAAAGCTTTTAACGCTCTTAGTGCTGGAATTTTACCTGTGCCATGAAGTGGTGTGTAAACAATTTCAATATTTTTATCTATATTTTTATTAATTATACTGAGATTATTTAAGTCAGTAAAATAAGAAGTTAAAATATCATCTGAAATATAATGAATGAACCCCTTATTAACTCCTTCTGCAAAGGAGATTGTTTTTGCTTCATTGTAGTTTTTAATGGCGAAAACATGGGTTAAAATTTCGTTATCTTGGGGGGCTATAATTTGTGCTCCATCTTCCCAATAAACTTTTATGCCATTATATTGAGGGGGATTATGACTTGCTGTTATGCAAAACCCACTAATACAATTTAATTGCCGAATAGCAAAAGATAAGGAAGGTGTTGTTTGGAGTGTTGGGTATAAATAAGCATGAATGCCATTTGCAGCCAAAACACTAGCGGCTTCACATGCAAATTCTTTTGAAAAATGGCGTGAATCATGAGCGATTGCGACACCACGTGATGCAGCTGATTGACCACATTTAAGGATATAATTGGCTACACCTTGAACAGCTTTGCGTAAAACATATTTATTTAACCGATTAGATCCCATTCCCAGAACACCACGCATGCCTCCAGTGCCAAAGTCTAAATCACGATAAAAACGATCGCGTAGTTCTTCTGTATTTTTCTCTTTTATGAGAGATAAAATGTCTTGTTTATCAGGATCGGAAATTGCGGTATCATTTAGCCAAGCAGAGATTTTTTCAAAACAATCATTTAATTTAGAAAAAGATGATTTAGACAATTCTGTTAAAGTTTCGTGTAACATATCAAAAAGCTCCTTTATGGCTTTGCTAGCTCTCTTTGAACTTGTTTTAAATTATTTTGCACAGCTGCCATGTCTGAATATTCAGGGTAGTTTTTTATAATTGCCTTTAATATTTGTTGGCTTTGTGGCAACGTTTCTTTTCTTGCTGTGCCCGTCTGTTGGGTAGAACGGAGAAATAATGCACGTACTTTATAACGTAAATTCATGACTAAAGTATTTATGGCATCAGAACGAATGCGTTTTAAATTATCACTTCTTTGACTAGGAGGAACGGAATCTATTAAAGCAATTGCTTGCTCAGGTGAATCATTATTTAACATTTGGGTTGCGGTGGCTGCTAATTGATCTTGATTTACATTGGAGTCATTTGTATTCCCATTGCTTTGTGAAAGCCCAGGTTCACTTGGATTTATTTGTAATATTTGTGCATTTAAGGATGAAATATCTTGCTGTTGGGCTAAAATTAAGTCACGCGCTAATCTTTTTTCAGATAATGCGTTTTGTTTGTCACCAAGGGCAAAATAAAAATCGGATAACATGTTGTGAATCCATGCTTCGTGGATCACTGGATAACGCATGGGAAGACCTTGTAAAGCTGTGACTGCTTTTTGTACACGTACAGGATTATCCATGCCTGCACGAGCATCACAAACATATATAGCAGCTTGGCTGAGGGGAGGTAAAATATTTAGATTGATATTTTTGTTAAAACTTTCAAGTTTTTTAGCTTTACTAAGAACTTCTACGCAGTTTTGTCCTAAAAATTGTTCTTCAATATCACTTAAAGTATCTAGATAATCTTTTAAGTCGGTGTCTTTTGGTGTGTTGTTTTTAGAAGAATGACTGGGAACGACCGAGGGGCTTGGATTAACAAGAGGTGGATTGACGATACTTACGTTTTCTTTTCGTGCATTTGTAGTCGTACAGCTAGATAAAATACAAATAAATTGCACACTAAATATGAGTTTTAATGAGAGATGTTTTTTCAAGTAAAAATCCTTTAAATTTGATTTTAAAGAAAAAAGAGCTAAGTTTTATGAATAGCTCTAGTTTTGAAATGCATGTTACCAGTGATATGAGATACCTAGCAAGTGTCTTCTTTCAACAAATTTATTGGTTGTTCCATTGGTTGTGGGTAGAGTTTCGGTCACCAAATACGACGAGTATTCAACTGATAGAAAAAGAATGTCTAAAGAACTACCCCAAGTAGCGCCGCCTTCCATGTAACCAGCACGAAGAGCAAAACCTTGTTGCAAAAGCACATTACCAAAAAATAATTCAGCTCCTGCATGCAGAATTTGATTCAAATTTAATCCATCTACCCCATAATTACTTTGATCAATTTGTAGTGGAATAGGATAGGCATCAACAGATAGACGTAAGTTTACTTTTGATTTTCCTATTTTTCCTCTTGGCGTAAGAGATAAACCAGCTCGTATTTCTGTAGGATCTATTTTTGAAGTGTTAGGTGAATTTGTATTGCCACCATCTCTTAGTGAACCACACATTGTTTCTGTTTGTTGCGTGTAAGGGTTTGTATAATTATTTATACATCCCGTTGGGATATTTCTGATAGCTGCGGCAAAAGTGGGAAACCAGTAGTCCGCCGCAGTGACTGAAAAACCAGCATCAGCGGCAAAGGCGGTAGTTTGATAACCAGAGTTATTAGTTACGTTTATTAAGTCGTTGGTAGAATTATATCTCGTTGTATCCAAATTTTGTGTTTGATAATCAACACGATAATTTGGTCTTAATGAAATACCATATCTAAAAAATCCTCTATTTGAAGTTCCTGAAATTCCTAGAGCTCCTGTTACTGTAGTTGTTGAAACATAATAAGCTTTAGTAGGATTTGTGGCATCAATAAATGCCATTTTATTTTCACTGCGAATAGGTATTCCCACAAGAAATGTAAGAGAATTTTTGCCACCGACAATCATTTCATTAAAGCTTTGTAACAATAAGTAGGACTGATTGCCAAAATTATTTTTCGCAGAACGATATAAATCATACCCCCAATTACTTGGATCATTACTTAAATTTGAAAGCATTTGTGAGTTTGCTCCGACTTCAATATCGGGCAATTTTAATTCGTGCAAAAAACGTTTTACAGAAGGGTTTCTTGTTTCACTCAAACCAGAAGGATTGCTGAAAATAGCTGTTTCATCATTTGCATTTGCCGTAAACGATGCACCCATTCCAGATGAGCGTACGCCATTCCAATCTGTTGGGATGGTTTCTGCATTAGCTATTTGAACAAAACATTTTAGATATAAAATGATCTTAACTAATTTTAAGCTATTACTTTTCTTTATCATGTTAAAAAATCCAACCTTTAAAGTAAGTGCCAGAGCTTTTTTCGGTTGGATAAATTAATAAATAGGGGAAACTTTTTCCTATGACTAAATTATAGAGGAGTGATTAAAAAACCAATTTTAGTTTTTTTAGATAGAGTTTGTTCTTCAATATTTTTACTTTCAAAAATATCAATTGCATTAAAATTTTCACGAATATTTCTTACACTCTTTTTTAAATTTTTTTCATCTATTGAAAATATTTCTTCTGCTTCTTTAATTGATATATTATCAAAATAAAAAGAAACATTGTTAAAAGGAATTAAATTCTTGCCAAAATAGAAAACAGGTAAAAGTAAATTATCTTTTTTATACTGGAAATTTCCGCCAAGAAATGTTTCTATATTTTCATTAATTAAATTACTTTTATTAGACTTCTGATACCAAGATAAATGAACAAATTTGTTTTTAATAGCACATGGGAATATTTCAATTTGATTATCAGCAATGACTTGATGAATTGGATAGTTTGATTGAACATTTATAATTGGTTCTTGAAGAGATTTCCATATAAATGGTGAACAATTATTTTCGTCTGGTTTTATAACTAAGTTATACTTTACATAATTGTTTTTAAAAGTAATTTTATTTGCTTTAAAAGACTTGTATTCATTGTCAGTAATATTTTCTAAAACGATTCCTTGCTTATTTTCTATAATATTAGCATTGTTTTTTTCGATAGGTATACCGACATTAGTTAATAATGTAGCTACAACATCATCAATAGATATTTTTTCAAAGTTAATATTTTTTTTCGGAATCAATCCTGGAATTTTTAATATACCAGTTGCTACATTATTTTTTTTAAATTCGTTATTCTCATGAGGTATAAGGACAAAAACGATAGTTCTATTTTCAATTTTCCGTGCTTTTATGGTGTCTAGTAACTGTCCAACAGCTTTATCTATATAAGATATATTTGACAGATTAGAAACTTCTAATGGGTTTAAAAGGGAAGAGAAGCCTAAAGTGGCAATTGAACGGCCTAACTCTTTAATGGTAGGTCGTAGCATATTATTATCAGGGTCAAGCAATAAATGTGCAAGAAATCTAGATTGTTGATTATCTTTGGACCAATTTTGAAAAGCTTCAATAACTCTTGGGATATATAATTCTTTGCTATTAATAAGGATATATTCGTTTGCGCCCCAGTCAGGAATGTTATCAATATTTTGTGAAGCTTGGGTTAAATAATTTGATATGACAGAAAAGTCTCTTGCAGTTAGTGAAGGAGAAATCCCTTTAACACTGGTTTTGAAGATCGCATCTAAACCTGTAACAGGTAAATTGCGATCATCAATTTTTAAATTTTTATTTGCAAAGTTCCAGTCATTTTTTTCTAACCATTTCCCATAAACGCTAGAAAAATCTGCTGTATCAGTGATTCCTTTGCTATAGTAAAAAGCATCAGGGTATGAAATACCAACAATATTGTATCCATATTTTCTTAATTGATAGTATGTATTTTTACTTTTAATTATATTCATTTCTTCTTTTACAATAGAGATATTTTCAGAGTTTAAAAAATTGGGATCAGAAAATATAAAGCGACGGTAATTTTCACTAACATTGTCTGAAATATGAAGTGATTTATTAAACGTAATTGATTGTTCAAATAAATTAGCTAAATTTGGAGCAGCTTTAGTAAACATTTTTTTGTTACGAATGATATTTTCATTAATTTTCGGTATTTGTAAAAATACAATGTTATAACCAAAGGCCGTTGTATGTATATCATTTGTTAATACTTGTTGATTTGCTATTTGATTTAAAGGGTCTTGTACTTGTTCAATTTTTTTGGTTTCTTTTTTGGTAATGACTGGGCTTTTGGGATTATTTGTTAACTCTTCGAATTTAGCTTCTTCTGGTTTAGCATCTTCTAAAAATTTTTCTTCTTCAGTTTCATCTTGGTCATTTGTATCTGCATTACTTTCTTCTTCTGGTTTTTGATTGGCAATTAAATAGTCTTTATTTGCAGACCAAAATTGACTTGTTGCAGAGACTCTAATAGTAGAGCGCCCAGAATGTTCCATATGATTCACATTGGCGTTTAATAAATAAAAACTTGAAGAAATACTAATTATTTTTACAACTGTTGCTGTTGAATCATTAATCGGTATAGAAAAATGCAACTTTTTTTGCACATCGTCATCTGTAAATGATTTTGCCCAGACATATTGGCCGAGGCTGATTCTGATACTACCAGGAGACAATAGAAATAAATTAAATGAAAAAATTCTTCTACCTTTTACTAAGGGTATTGTTGCTTTAACTTCTTCGCCTCCAAGTAATAATATTCCTTCTGTAATATGCGCCCAATGATTTGTTGGGAAAATAACCTCCGATGATTTTCTATAGTAATTAGGATTCAAAATATTATTAAAAATTTTTCTTCCAGGTAATATAGGCCAGAGAAATGCAGAATCATCAGGTGAGTTTGCAAAACGTGGAACAGAAACCTCGGCATTTGCATCTAAGAATAAATCATATATTGGTATACTTAAAATTTCCATTCGCTGTAATTGTTTTTCCATACGCCTAATTTGTTCACCTTTAGCGTATCTTTTAAGTCTTTTTCTATCAATTATTTCTTGATCTAAAGCTGATATTGGCCATGGTGCTAAAAATTTTGAATAATGAGCTGAATTAAAATTATTTGTTACTGTAGGTATTGGATAAAAATAAACTACGATAAGAAATATTAATAAAAATAAAAGTAACAAAAGTGATGAAATTATAATATAAATTGACCATTTTGATAAACGAGACGAACGTAATGGCATAATTACAACCTACTTAATAAAGTATTGAATATATGACTGAAATTTATCTTTAACTTCTGAACCATAGACTTTAATAAACTGATCTTTTTCTATTTCTGTAACTAAAGCGTAATTAAGATATGGATCAACATTTATTTTAAAAATTTCAAATTGTTTAAAGAAATCATTTAAATTAATTTCATTTTTTATATTTTTATTATTTTGGTTGCTATCAGTCTCAGATTTTTTTGACTTTTTTTCTTGTTCTTTAAAAATTTGTTGATAAACATTTTTATAACCAATTCTAAGTAATATTTTGTCTTTATTAAAATAATCTTCTTTACATAAAGTTATATACGTCGATTTTTTAGGAGTTTGGCATATGACTCCATAACGCATTGCATTTTTTATAGCTAAATTAAATTCGTTTTTTATACTTGGACTGAGATCGTATTTTGGACTTATTGTATCAAGAAGAAAGTAATTTACTTGTTTAGTGCTTGACTTATTACTACTGAGATCAAAATTTAGTACAATAGGATGACAGCTTGTTAAGTTTGAATTATTTATGAATTCTTGGCTAATGATTTCTGTATTCATTAACTGTTCACGAAAATCTGTATTTGAGAATCCTATGCTATTGTCTAAATTATTGCTTCCTTGTTTGTAAGGAACCACTACAATTTTTTCTAAACCAGAGTCTTTTAAGGCTTTGATAACAACTGCTAAGTAACTATCTATGTCTTTTAAATTTTTTTCAAATTCTTCTTTTGATATATTTTCAGGCCATTCAATAGCTTTAAAAAAGCTATTTTCTTTCTTACCTTCCATTTCTGTTAAAAAAAATAGAAAATTTTCTTTCTGTTTTTGTAAATTTCCTATTTTTTGCCCATAAGAATAGAGTAAATAGCTATTAGAGTTTGTTAAATTTTCCCAATTCCAGGCATTAAAAATAGGAGAAATAATTCCAGTACGGAAGAAAAGTAATATTTGTGGTTGTGCAATTGCAATACGATTTAAAAATATATTAAACCAAGTATTATTAATATTACCAGATAAAGAATCTTTAGAAAAAATATTATTAAAATTAAGCATATTTTTTCCATTAATACCAATGAAATTTTTAGTCTTTAATGTTTTTTTGTTTTCAGAATAATTTTCATGTGTAATTTGAATTGGAGCAGGTAAAAATAAACGATCATCTGCAAAATAAACATCATTTAGTATTGATGCCGTCAAAGATTCTTTTGTAGGTAAATATAAAAGCCATTGATTTTCTTTTGTTAGTATTTTTCTTGTTTCACTAAAAGCATCTTTATAACTTAAAACATTTTGTGGGAGTAAAAATATAAATTTTGCATCTTTATTTAGGTCTTTGCTATTGTTTTTCCATTCTTTATAAAGTGTATTTTTCTTTATTTCAAATATTTCATTATAAATTTTAACTTGTATTTTGTAGAGTCTAAAGTTAGGATCAAACCATTTGCGCATTTGTTGGGGAGCTGTGCTGGTGCTTATTAATACTACAAATAAATTTGAAATAATACAAATAAGAATTGGAAAATAAGTTGAAAGATAAATTAAGATAACAGGTTTTTGCCCTTTTTGACTTTTTTTATCGACTCGTATTTTCATTAAAATTTTTAATATAATAGCTGGTAGAGAGATAACGGCACCTAATAAAGCTGAGAATATTAAAATTCCTAAAATGACTGCAATTGATATGAGCCCTAAATGCCAAGAGGAAAATAATGTGAAATTAGATTTTTCACCATAGCTTTGGGAATAGAGGGTAATAAAACACATAATTGCAAATAAGACCCAAAAAATGCTTGAATACAATACATATCTTGATAAGACTGTAATAAAAGAAGTCATTTTATCTGTTTTTCTTACCATTGGACTTCTTGTACGAAACATTTTCTATCCCTCAATCTTTATTTATTCAGCTCATGACTTTTAAGTTTAAGAATATCATAAAATCATAAAAAGAGTGTTTTCTTTAGACAAACATAAAGAAACTCCATTGCTCTTCATTAAAGAATATGTATAAGCAAAGAGGCTTCTTTGGGCTTTAAGATCATAACTTTTCTAACCTATTGATATCAGGAAATTTATAAAAATGAAAGAACAGACTGTTGAATCAAATTCATGGCTTATTCACGTTAGCAAAGATTTTTTAGCCCTATGGCAAAACCGAATGGCAGAAAAGACTGAAATACAGATTGAAGTAAAAAAAGTCGCTAGTGATTTTTATCTATTGCAAAGTAAACAGCCTATAGCCGCTAATTCCTTCCAAGATACTATATTTACTCGTTTTATTTTACCTGTTCAATATATGTGGCCGACTAAATTAGATCAAAAGGGGATCATCGAGAAGTGCGCCCAAGGTCTGTTAAACAAATTTAAAGAAACTTCATTTGTAAATGTTTCGGTATTTGCTGTGGAAAGAAAAAACCATATGTTGGCTTCTAATATCCGTGGCCGACTTTTGCAGGTTTTAGAAGACCAGTTGAATTTAAAGAATAATAAGCAAGAACGGCAGCTCTGGACGAAATCACCGACGTTGCAAGATCCTAAACAAAGTAATTTGTTTGTTGCTATCTCAGACAAATGTATTTGGGCTGGAGTGTTATCTCCACGGTTATCAGGTTCTTTTTTTGCGGGGGGAAGAAGATATGTTGGTGTTGAAAATGACAATACAGCAAGCAGAGCGGCAGCAAAATATGTGGAAGCTTCTGAATTATGCTTATTAAAAGGGTATAAATTACCAGAAAATGCCAATTATTTAGAATTAGG
>CAYSZE010000236.1:0-9855 GCA_964435255.1 uncultured Oligoflexia bacterium | reverse complement strand
AGGAGAAAAAATATCTGACGATATAAAAGATAGGGTATTTGAACCCTTTTTTACGACAAAACCCATAGGACATGGCACAGGTTTAGGATTAAGTATTTCTAAACGTATTGTAGAGCAGCATCAGGGAACTATAACTTTTGAAAGTACAGACACCTTAACAACCTTTTTTATCACTTTACCTGCCGAAGATTAAGACTCAATTGTTTATGAATAAATATGTTTCTTAAAAAATATTTTAAAGAACTCTGGCCACAACACAGCTTGTTGTTCCCCCTAATCCCATACTTAACTTAACGCAAGTAAGGCCATTATCATCTGCTTTAATTTCGACAATTTTATCAAGTAAAATTTTTCTATTTAAAGAAGCAATTTTTGGATTTACTTTCTGTGGATCAATACCAGAAGGTAACAACTGATATGTTTGCTGTTCCGTTCTTTTGGTTCCTAACAATTGTGCTGTAAGTTCCCAACCTCCACCAACTGACATCCCGTGACCAAAAATCCCTTTACGGGCAGAAATATAAGCAGTCTTTGGAGCAAATTCATCAATTAAATTCAATTCATTCCAATCACCAGGTGTGCCTGTGGCATGCATATCCCATAAAGCTACCTGCTCAGGAGTGATATTTGCAGCTGCAAAAGCACGTTTGATAGCTAGCTTAGGACCATCTTTTGAAGGTGTGATGATATGTTCTGCATCACTGCTCACCCCTGCGCCCAAAATTTCAACGGGTAACGGGCTGATATTAAATTGTTGCATGGCATCTTCAGCGGCAATAATCCAGGTACATGCGCCACCTGAAATATGTGTTCCTCTGAGATCACAAAAGGGCACGCCATGCGAATCACCAAGCACAGCCAACCTGCCATTATAAAAAGCAGAAATTAATTCATTAGAGGGGTTTGCATCGGTTGCGCCAATAATTGCGGCATCGGTTCTACCACTTTGTATTTCAAGCAAAGCCAGATCAATCATAGAGCCAAAAGAAGCACAAGCCCCTGAAAATCCAGTAGAGGTACCATGAACATTTAATAACATGGACGCTTGTGCTGCTGAAACATTAGGCACATTCCATAATAAATTTGGTGATGTGCTTTCCCAAGGCGGCAAGGGGCATTGGTATTTTTCTAACAACATTTTTCGTTGTTTCGATTTTGTTCTGATTAATGCTAATTTTGCAGCATCGATATCAATCCCAACGACTGGTTGCGCTTCAATTTCTTTTAATTCATTTAAAAATACTTTATACACATCAGAATGTTTTATCCAATAGGCATTCCAGTTTTTTGCTGCTTCAAAACGTTCTAAAGAGTCGATAGGAAACAGTTCAGGTGAAGCTGGTGCTTCTGGATGCACATGAGACTTATTTATATGTTGCGCACATGCTGCGTTACGACTAGGATGAGCCCAAAAGGCATTCCATTGGTAAAAACCCGCATCGGTTTCTCGTGCCGATTGAAACATGACTGGTAAGTCGGCTAAGCCATTCGCATATTGAATTGTCAACCGTGGATCCAAATGTTTTAAAGCTTTTTCAAGCCCAGGACGAGACTCTAAAGCATCTATTAAGCTTCCAACAGCATATTTAACCAAATCTCCATTTTTTTCATTTAAAAGCGTATATCTTTTAGGGCCATGGCGATCTTCTAACCAATTTTTGTATTTCGCAAAGTCAAATTTTGGAATACCTGCTAAAAATACATTTGATAATGATTCTTTTGGAGTTAAAGCCGATTTTCCTTGCGCTACAATTGCTAGAAATTCATCCAAATTTGAAGCGCCAGGCGCGACTACAGAGGCAGCATAAAGAAAAACTTTCCTACGCTTAGATAAAGAATTCGAAGTTATAGTCATGTGCAACACTTCCTTTTTGGGTTGATACTAACCACAAGCAAAATTTAAAGCATAGCTAGGCTAAAAAGGTGAGCAAAAAGAATTTAACAAAAATTATGCATCATTAGCAAGCTCCACTTTAAATCCAAGTGCTGATTATATGCATTAAATTATGTTTAACAAGTTGAGAATCTATTTTATCTTGAATATATAATAGAGCTTGATAAATAGGTGATTATTTTTGAAGTTAAATTAATCATTTCTTTTTTTATTTGATTCATTTATAACTGCTAATTCCGATTTTCCTTTTGGCATCGCATACCATTTCTCTGCAATTATTTTATAATCATTGCCTTCTTTTCTTAAATAAAGATACTTTCTCCCAAAGTCTTTTTTGTCTGGCGCAGAATATTTCTGAATAAATTCAACAAGTAATTGGTTTCTAAAAGCTAGTATTTTGGGTTGGCTGATCTCGACTTTTATATCTCCCAGACGAAGTTTAGCGAGCTTTTCTTTGTATTCAAACCAGCCATCTTTATTTTTTCCAAGTGATTGGAAATGAGTTGAATAAAATCCTAAATAGCGTTCAAAATCGGACTTTTCCCAGCTAGTCCGCCAAGACTCGATCATTTCAGTTACCCGAGCACGTTCTTTAAGCAAATCTTCATGAGGTACAACAGGCATTTGATCGACAATAACCACTGGGGTTTGATATTCTGAAACATATTGAGAAATATCTAACACATCTTCATTCCGCAAAGCGACACAGCCTTCGGTATCAAACGGACGTTGCATGCGATCGTCTTTATCAACCCCATGAATCCAAATCCCTGAGCCTGTTTTTCTTTGTCTTTTATCAAAAATATTAGGATAGTCTAGAACAAATGCCTTAGGACCATATTTTCTCGCTGTAGGACCCCATTTTTGGATTAAATCGGAACCATCTTTCTGGCCAACTATAAAGTAAATTCCTTCAGGTGTTCTATTGTCGCCACGAAATTTTTTATCCCCTTGTTCTTTTCCAGTCACTGCCAAATAAGTTTTAACCAAGGTATAGTCCCCATTTGTTAACATTTTAAAGACGCTTAACCGATGGAGGTTTTTTTCTACGACTATAGCATGAATAGGGAGATAAGCTCCTAAGCTCACAAAAGCTGCTGGAATATGATTTAAAGCCAAACTTTTATTCAATTCAGTTTTTATTTTTAGGGGTTTTGGTGAAATTTCTTTTAGTTCTTGCGCACTAGTTAACTGCGGAAGTAAGCATAAGAAAGCAAAGCAACACAAGAATTTCCTAAAGCAGAAATATTTATTGTTTTTTGTTAAGTTGTTTCTTATCTTCACACACACCCTCTTTACAGAAGTGTAGAGCTATTTATTTAATAATAGCTTCTACTTGCGCGCGGATATTGGAAGACAGGCGAACTCACATATATGGGACGGTATCAGAGGCTAACAACGTTGCAATTTGTCCAGCTTGTTCGATACTTAGCCCTTTACAGAGACCAAACATAAAACCGCCTGCAAACATATCCCCCGCACCTGTTGTATCGGCAACTTCTACTTTTTTTGCAGGAATAAATATAACATTGCCGCCAGAAGCAATGTAGGCACCATTTTCCCCATCCTTAACAACAGAAAGCTGAACAAATTTAGACAGTTCCAAAGAAGCCGCTTTCGGGTCTAACTCTAATAACATTTTAGCTTCTTCTGAATTTAAAAAGACCAAATGTGTCTTTTCAAGCAACGAATAAATTGTCTTTTTTCCATGTCTTTTTATGACAAAAGGATCAGCAACATCAAAGGCAACTTTTACATCATTTAATAACGCAAAATCTATGGCCGCATGCAAGGCATCGATCTGATTTTGCGTGTCTAGCATATAACCTGTCGTGAATAAAATTTTCGAATTTGCAATATCTTCAAATGGCAAATCGACTGGCATGTATTTACGACATGCACCTAGATATGTATTTAATGTTCTTTCACCATCTGGCGTAACGACAACAAGACAAGTTCCTGTATGTGTTTCATTATGAACGGTTAAACGATTCGTAATTCCCAATTCTAACAATCGATTAGCAAATGCTTTGCCGTAGGGATCTGTTCCAACACAACTGCTATAGCTTGTTTTTGCACCTAAAACCGCTAATCCTCTAATAGCATTTGATGCACTCCCCCCAAGCTCAACTTCTGGTTTTACATTTCCTAAATTTTGTAAAACCTTTTTTTGTGTTTCTTCATCTACAAGTTGCATGACACCTTTAGTCATGCCGAAGTTCTTCAAATCCAAATCATTTGCTCTGACAAGTAAATCTATGAGCGCATTTTCAATGGAAACCACATCATAATTGTGTTTAAATTGTTCTGAAGAAAAAAAAGAATTCCGAATCATATTAACCTCAATGTTGCTCTTTATTCTTCAGATAAATCTGAAGAAACTACTGGGTTGTAAGAGGACCGAGAATTTTTAAGTCGACTCCGCCTAATAAATCTCTCACAACGACTATCCCGCCAATTGTATTACCTGAACCTACACCAGGATTCCAAGTTGTTGAAGATGCTGTATCTAAATTTATTGAACCATTAGTCACATACCATTGAACACGAGTCTTATTTGCAAATAGAGGATTATTTGGATCTCTTGGTGATGGCACAGATGGACTAGATAAATTCACAGTTATATTTACGTCGTTGCCACCAGATACCGTTGAATTACTTGTTGGTGTCAGACTGTTTATCAAAATAGGGTTGTTCGTTACTGCAAGACCATTTTTAATTTGCGAAATTTTATCACTACTGACTGCTGTTGGAAAGGAAGCTGTTGTCCACCAAGTATCTGTGGGCTCTGGTAAAAAATAAAAAGAATAAAAGCCCTTATCACTTGAAGCTGACGAATTGACTGTATAAGACAACTGAAAGCCTGGAATATCAGAAACTTGATTCATATAAGAATTTAAATTTGTAGTGGTCAAGTTTGCACAATTTACTGTGAAATCAAAGACAGTAAGCCGATAAGGAGATGTTTGTACCGTAGTCGTAACAGGAGTTGCAGACGTAAAAAAGAAAGTAGAAGCAATTGATGTTCCTGTCATCCCTGCTGAAACGCCACGAGCTCCCCCTCCACTACTTAAATAATTATTGCCAATTCCATAAAGCACAATACTATTAATTGTTAATGTTGGTATTTCAGCCGTTGGGGAAATGGTCGCAAGATAAAAATGAGTATTTGTACATGAACTTGCTGATGAAGTTAACCGCACAGGAAACTGTTGTGTTGCTGTGCCTGCTAAACTACTACCAGAAACTAAAGCGGAATTTTGAAATAGAACTCCCACAACTCTTACTTTATTTATAACATAATAGTTGTTATCTGTGGGACTACAACTATTAAATAAAAAATATATAAATAATAAAATAATAAATTTTACTCGAGTTTGAACAAACGACATAGACTATTCCTTGTATTAAAATTTTGCTATCACACCAATCGAAGGTAAAATAGGCAGTCCTGTTACATTAATAGTATTTGAATAATCACGATTATAAGTAGTATAAGCAACATTGCTTCTATTAAATAAATTTAAAATATTTAAGTATGATGTTAGTGTCCAATCTGAAAATAAAAAATCGTATTCCGTCCGAAAATCAACTTCCATAAAATATGGTGTTCTGCCATCATTTTTATTAATTAAGTATGTATTTCCATCTGGGGCAGCAGCATAAGTACCCGTATTTTGATTATAAGTTCCGCCTTGCACAGTAGAATAAGGATTACCAGACATATATTGTAATCTAAAACCAGCATTCCAACGACTTGTTATTTTTTGGCCGTAAACTAAATTAAAAGAATGTGTGCGATCATAATCGGAATACCGCCAAGTGCCACTCCCAGGATCGCGTACTTCTGCTATACTCCAACCATAACTGATCCAGCCAAACCAAAAATCGGACGGTTTCTTTTTAATAAAAACTTCCACTCCTTTTGCTCTTGATTGAATAGAGTTTTCAAAGCGATTGTTTGAATTGCCGACAGCGGGACCTGTTAAATTATTACTCGTTTTGTACCACAATTGTAGATCTGTAGAGTAATTATCCCAAAATTTTGATTCATGCCCAACAACATATTGAATATTTCTTTCTAAGTCTAACTTTGGATTTCCATAACCCTCTATCATATATTGGATGGGAGGCAACTGGCTGTAATAACCCCAAGCTGCTTTTAAAGTTTGTCCATCGATGATCTCATAACGAGCACCTATTCTCGGATCTATAGCCAATTGATTACTAGAAGGACCTTTGAGAACATTAACTCCTGGATTAATTTTTATAGATTTAATTGGTGAATAAATAAAGTCTAAAAATGTGTCTCCATAAAAGTAATTTACCGTAACAGTTTGTTTATTTCTTGGCGCTAATTCGGGATCAAAATAAACAGTTGGATCTCCGCTTGGATATTGGACAACATCTATACCAACTTGGTTTCTTTGATATTTAGGTCTTACTCCTAAAGTATAAGAAAATTGTTCATTTATTTTTTTATCTAAAGTTGTTCCTAAAACAAATAAATGGCTTTTCGCATCAACTGCATCATTAAAAATATTTTGCTGATAAATTAAGTAACGTTGCTCACCGAAAACATTTAATCCATAACCATTACCTAAATTAAAACTATATCTTACACCTGCAACTTCTGTATAATTATAAAAACTAAAGCTGTTTTTCCCTGAAGCGGTATCACTATTTCCTATATCTGCAGTTAACGAAACTCTATCTGCCGCCCCTAATAAATAAGCTTGCCATGTACCTTTGGAATGGTTGCCATTAAAGACAAATTGATAATCAGTCGCTTGTGGAATAGTCACAAAACCAGAATCACCAGCTAATTTTTGAATAAGCGGTTTATATAATTCTAAGTATGTTCTTCTAAATCCCATGCGGTAACCAACAGCATCATTATCTTTATCAGTTGTTGTTGTCGTTTGCGCAGAAGTATTTGCATTTTCTCCACTGGTCGTAGACACTTCTGGATTTTCAGATTTACTTGCAAATGCATTACCTTCTAAATAAATGCCACTTTGAATCATGCCTAATTCAAATTCACCTGATGTACGGGGAGGAATGCGACCTGGAGATTTTAATTGAATCACCCCACCAATGGTATCGCTGTATCTTGCACTAAATGCACCTGGGTAAAAATCCATCGATTCGATCATTCTAGTTGGGATAATGGTTTGTGCCCCACCAAAATGAAAAATAAAAGGTAACAAAAGATCATCATAATAATATGAATTATCACCAGGTAATCCACCGCGGACAACTATATCAGCACTACCAACACTAGCAGGTAACACTGAAGGTAAAGTTTGTAATAACTTTACAGCATCTCTTGCCGTACCTGGAGTTTGATCTATTTCATCACTTTGAAATGAATTTTGTGAAATTTCATCTTTCTTTTTTGCACGGATAATGCCATAGCCACCATATTCAGGTGCTGGTTCAAGCAAAAAAGGTGATTGACCTTGTAATTTACCATCTTCAATTTTTATTTTTAAATCTTGAAAATTATCTGCTCGAATGACAATCCCCTTCGAGCTTTTATCAACTTGTAATGAAAAAAATCCATCCCGATCCGTTCGAGTGACAATTTGTCGATTGCTTTCATCAAAGACCATAGCATCTTGAATATCTGTTCTTGAACCAAGAGCTCTCACTTTTCCTTGAATGCGTATTTTGTTTTCAGCATTCGTATTTTGCACTTTGTTGGCTGGTGTTTCCGATTGAGCATAAATATGAGAATTTGAAAAAAGCACTATAATAAGTGGTAAGCTTTTTTTTAACATTGTATAAACCTGTTATTTTATCTTTGTCAGCAGTTAAACACTATTATATAAAAGTTACACAATTTTATTTGCATTTACAAAATAGAAACTTCAAAAATTTGAAACATTAAAATGATTAAAAAATAAGCATTTTTAAACTACAATATGAATTTACAAATTTTAAGGAACAATATATCTAACATTTACTATGATTCCTTGAACTTTTTTTAGATGCCTATCTCATATGAAGTTCAACTAAGTAAAAAGGAAATATTGTGGAAATTTTTAAAAACATAACTTATTTCTTACCAAAAAAATTTAAGTGGCAACACCCATTTTTTTGGTATTCTTTGTTTTTCTTTTTTATTTTACGCATTATTTGGGCATATTTTTTTCCAATGGCAAACGATGAAGTTTATTATTGGGAATGGTCAAGAGTTCCACAATTAAGCTACATCGATGCCCCCCCTTTTGTGGCTTGGCAAGCTTATTTAGGACATTTTTTCTTTGAAAATGCTCTAGGAGCCCGCTTTGTACTGCCTTTTTTTCATTTCATTTCAACATTATTTATTTTGTTAAGTGCAGAAAAATTTGCTAAAATTCAGAATAAAATTTTTACAAATGAAATCGCTTACTCTGCCTTTTTTATTTGCCAACTGGCTCCCGTTTTTAATTTAGAAGGGTTTCTTTTGCTTCCTGACAATGGTTTGTTGTTTGGATTAGCTGGTTCTCTTTATTGTTTAATTGCTGCCATTGAACACCAACAAAGACAGCAAAGAAACGGCCTGTCCCTTAAAATAGCGGGTGCATTTGGCTTATTCTTAGGAATTGCTGGTTTGTCTAAATACCATGCGTTACCCATTGCATTAGGATTTTTCCTTGCCACTCTTTGCTATCGTGGAGTCAAAAAAAGTATCGCAGATATTCCCTTTTGGTTTGTTGCTACTCTTGTTTCAATACTTACCGTAAGTCCAGTTTTTATTTGGAATTTTCAAAATCAATTCGCTTCTTTTCATTTTCAAAGCCAACACGGTTTTGCTGGCTTTTCCTTAAATTTTAAACCATTTCTAAAATTTTTACTTGGTACAGTTTTTTATATATTCCCTTGGGTATTTGTTGCGGTATTTTTTTATATTTTCCAACATTTTAAAAATAGAAACTGGATAAATTCAATTAATAATATTGTCATTTTTCCCTTTTTACTTCTATTTTGTATCATAGTATTTTCAGCATTAGGAAAACAAGCTTTGCCGCATTGGACAATGCCTGGTTTTTTTCTATTAATACCAGCATTTGTGATTCATTGGCGGCCTTTAACAAGTAAACATTTTAAACAATGGAAAATATACTTTAAAACATCATTAATTATTTCAATTTTTATACCCTCTATTTTATGTTTTGATCAATTTAATCAGTTACTCATTAAGACATATGTTCGTATTAAAGGAAATGCCGATGATCTATTCCAAGCATATGCTTGGCGATCTCTTCAAAATGATTTAACAAAACAAGCACAAATAGATATAAAAACAACTAATTTTACCTATGATAAGGTTAATTGTTCTAATGATAACTATATTTTGGGGACTTTAAAGTGGTATTGGACATCTCAAGTGGCATTTCATTTTCAAAACCAACCTAAAGTTTATAATTTTGATTTTATCAACTCTTCATTTTATTTATGGCGAGATAAATTATATCAACTGGCAAATTGTAATGTAGTAATTATTGGCAGCAGAGACCATTATGATCAAGAATTAATTATGAATGTTATAGATATTTATGAGCAAAAAGAATTTAAAATATATCCCTACTTAGGTGAAAATTTGATTTATCTAAAAGGAAAAATGAAAAGTGAATATGTCTTAAAAGATATTTATACAAAACTAACACAAAATATTAAATATTAAATATTAAATAAAGTTTTTTAATTTATCTAAAATATCTCGTAAAGCACAACGAACTATTTCAATCTCCCAAGTATGTCCTTTAGCTGACTGCTCTAGTTCCTTGATCCAAACAATCAAGTTTTTGGCAATTTCAAGGCTAGATTGGCCTTTCTTTTCATCTAACTCATTATCCGACAATTGTTCTAAGTAAGATTTCCAAGAATTCAAAGGTGCATCAAGCATATTTACAAGTCTATTTAACCGCTTTGTTTGGTCTTGTCCTTCCCAATCACCACTTACTTGAAAGGGG
>CAYSZE010000235.1:0-6859 GCA_964435255.1 uncultured Oligoflexia bacterium | reverse complement strand
CTACTTGCTCTCTATGTTCTAGGCCTTCAAGCATGATGGCCAAAGCATTGCCACTTTTATAAGTTTTTAAAACTTTTGTTTCAAAAAAACCATCATTGGTGGCAAGTAAAAGCTGTTTGTAGCCATCCCATTCGGTTCTTTTGTCAGGAGTTTTTAAAAAAAATGCGCCCTTCAAACCGTGAGGGCGACCAACTTGCGCAAACTGAATATACCCGCTCTTTCGCAGTACTTGTTCTTCTTCTAAATTAAATTTTCTCATCATGACTCTGGGTCTTTTAAAAATGCACTTAAAGCTGATTCCATATCAGACTTCGTTATATATCCCAGTTCTACAAAGATTTGTCCAATAGGTCTAATATTTTTTTGTTGAATAGAAAGTAATTGTGCTACGTCTTCATCTTTGAGCATTCCCAGGGAAACTGCTATTTCCCCAAAGGGTTTTCCAACTTCTGCTTGTTTATTAAGGATTTGAAAAATTTGCTCCACAGTTAGTTTACCTTCATTAAGAGCAATTCTTCCTATAGGCAACCATGTCTGCTTTTGAATATCTAAGGCTGTCATGACTTGGCCAGGTGTTACATATCCTTTTTTCACAAGATAGGATCCAAAAAGCTGCATAATTACCTCGTAAAATTCACTTGCAGTTACTATTTCGGCAAAGTTTTCTTAGTAAACATGTCGACAAGATAGAATAGAAAATTAGGGGAAAGGAAGGATAATTGGCAAATGTTATCTCCATACATAAAACTTAATGATAATTGTGGGTTATGCGCTAAATTGCGTGGCGCAGTGAGCGATAAAGATTTTCTTTTCGATGGGGGGCATAACTTATACGTATATAAAAGCCCTTTTGCAGATAAATGGCCAGGAGCATTAATGGCTGTTTTTAAAAGACATATTTATGAACAGTCTGACATTCGTGCTTCAGACTTACCCGATACATTGCAGACTTTGGTATGTTTAGAAAAGGCCATTCGAAAAGCCACCAATTGTAAAAGAATGAATATGGTTAAGTTTGCTAATGTAAGTCATCATTTACATTGGCATTTAATTCCAAGGTACCAATATGAAAATTATTCTGCAAAGTGCCCTTGGGAATTAGAGAATGTCACTAAAGATAAATTGTATTCTACTGTTGAAGAAGATTTTTTTTCAAATTCCAAAATATATGAAAATATTATTCAACAAGCAGTGTATGAAATAAATAATCGTGGATCGGCGTATTTTGGTTGTGCCTTATTTTTAAGGCCGATTGATTTAGAATTAAGAAAAACTTTCTCTTCATTAGATATAGATCAAATTATAAAATTAGCACGAGAAAAACCAGGAGAATGGGAATGCTTACTAATGAAAAGGAATTATTTCGATTTCGCTTGGGATTTTATTGGTGGCAATTGTGATCCTAATGAATATCCAGAATTTGGTATGCAACGTGAAGTAAAAGAAGAAGTGGGATGGAATATTACACGTTATAAAGAAATTACAAGACAATGGAAGATGGGAGCAATAAAAGGAATTGTTTATTTAGCTTTTCCTGATAATAATAACTTTACAGAAGATGAACCACAAAGAATTCATTGTGCAGAAGTAGAAACAGTAAAATATTTTAATTTATTAGAAGTGATAAGTAATCCAGCATTTTCTGATAGCGTTAGAGGAAGAGTTCAAGCATTTATTGACAACAAAGCAGATTTTAATAGTGTAGATCCATAATTCGAGCAAATATAATATGTTAAATAACTGCAACAATAAGTTGCGGATGTTTAAGATGAAAATGTTTCTCAAATGATAGCTGTAAATCTCTAAATAAATTTTTCTCAAAGGGAGATTTATGGCTGAAATATTAACTACTGAAATTTTAGCGCGCTTGCAATTTGCCTTAACGGTAATGTTTCATTATTTGTTTCCTCCTCTTTCAATAGGTTTAGGACTCATTCTTGTATTAACTGAAGGGATATATTTAAAAACTAAAAATCCAATTTATGAAAAAATAACAAAGTTTTGGGTAAAAATTTTTGCAGTTAATTTTGCTATGGGTGTTGCCTCTGGTTTGGTTATGGAATTTCAATTTGGAACAAATTGGGCATCGTATTCTCGGTTTGTCGGCGATATTTTTGGCTCTGCTTTAGCAGCAGAAGGTATATTTGCTTTCTTTTTGGAATCTGGTTTTTTAGCAATTCTTGTTTTTGGTTGGGATCGCGTCAGCCCCAAAATACATTTTTTATCAACAATTATGGTGTGTTTAGGGTCTATGTTTTCAGCAGTTTGGATCATTGTTGCGAATGCCTGGATGCAAACTCCTACGGGTTTTCATTTAATTGGCGAAGGAATGCAGACAAAAGCTGTTATTGATGATTTTTGGGCAATGGTTTTTAACCCATCAAGTGTGCGTATGTTAATTCACGCTATTATTGGCTGTTGGCTCATGGGAGCCTTTTTTGTCATGAGTATTAGCGCATGGTACATTTTAAAAAATAAATATTTAGCAGTTGCAAAAAAATCTTTTGTCATAGCCTTGGTTTTGGCGTTTCTCAGCTCATGTCTAGCAGCTTTTTCAGGGCATTTTTTGGCTGAAAGAGTTGCGGAAACTCAGCCTGCAAAAATGGCAGCAATGGAAGGTCATTTTATTACAGGTGAAGGCAGTGCTCCACTCTATTTGTTTGGCATTCCCAATAAGGAAAAACAGAGTGTTGAATATGGTTTAAAAATTCCAGGAGGACTCAGTTTTTTACTTTATGGGAATTTTTCTCAAACTGTAAAAGGTCTTGATCAGTTCAAATTAGAGGATCAACCGCCTGTAGGTATTACATTTCAAACTTATCATCTTATGATAGCATTAGGAATGTACATGCTTTTTTTAACCACTTTTTCTTTAATATTACTAAAATTGAATAAACTATTCCAATTAAAATGGCTGATGAAAATTTATTGTATCTCTGTTGTTGCACCTATGATTGCTAATCAAGCGGGATGGATAGCAACAGAAGTTGGGCGACAACCTTGGATTGTTTATGGATTAATGCGAACACCAGAAGGCTTATCGAAAGCGGTAAAAGCTGAAGAAATATTAATATCAATTGTGTTATTTACCATAATATATTTGTTACTTTTACTTGTTTGGATATTTGTTGTACATAATAAAATAAAACATGGTCCTGAAGAATTAACAGAAAAAAAATGAATAGTTTTTAAAGAGGATAAAAATGGACTTAAATATTTTTTGGTTTATTACTCTTGGCATTTTATTGGCTGGCTATGCCGTATTAGATGGCTTTGATTTAGGAGTAGGTATTCTGCATCCATTAGCAAAAACAAATCATGAGCGCAGATTGTTTTTAAACTCTATTGGCCCTTTTTGGGATGGTAATGAAGTTTGGTTAGTTACTTTCGGAGGGGCATTGTTTGCTGCATTTCCTGATGCCTATGCTACTGCCTTTTCTGGTTTCTATTTACCTTTTATGCTTCTTTTATTTGCTCTTATTTTTCGTGCAGTTTCTATAGAATTTCGGAGTAAACATGAAGCACAATACTGGCAAAGTTTTTGGGACTGGAGTTTTTGTATTGCAAGTATTGTAGCAACTTTTTTGTTTGGAGTTGCAGTTGGTAATTGCCTGAATGGAATATTAGTAGGTTCAGATAAAGAGTATGCAGGAACTATTTTTAATTTGTTAAACCCATATTCTATTCTAACTGGAATTTTAGCTGTTTCAGCATTTGCAATGCATGGTTCAATTTACTTGTATTTAAAATTAGAAGGTGAATTAAAAGAAAGAATACATCATTGGATTTGGCATACCTTTGGCTGCTTTATAGTTTGTTATATTTTAACTACAATTTATACCTTAGTATTTATCCCAAGAGCATTACATAATTTTGAACATTATCCTTGGTTATGGTTTATTGTTATTTTAAATGTATTAGCAATTGCAAATATTCCGAGAGCTGTCTTTAGCGGAAAACCTGGCTATGCCTTTATTTCTTCTTCTTGTACTTTAGTAGCATTTACAAGTTTATTTGGTGCTGCATTGTTTCCTAATTTAATAACTTCTAGTATTTCACCTGACTATAGTTTAACAATTTACAATGCAGCTTCAAGTCAAAAGACTTTGGGTATTATGCAAATTATTGCTTTTTGTGGAATGCCTTTTGTATTAACTTATACAGCTATTATTTATTGGATTTTTAGAGGAAAAGTGAAGTTAGGAAAATTTAGTTATTAATAATTTAATTTGAGCATTGTTTATTTTTACTAAAATGTTATTTAGATATAGATTATTTACTTTTCTTATTATATTATCTTTGATTATTATCTATTTTTAGTTTTTGATAAAATAATTATCAATAGTGTATCACGATTTTTTCACCTTGATAAATTGTTAAGTAAAAATTATTGCTTATGTTTCTTTAACTTTTTTAGAGCATATTTTAGTTAAGGTTCCTTTTTTTTGGAAATAATCGAAGGGACAATGCAGGCAACCACATTTGCAACAAAATCCTCTTTTTAAGTGATATTCTTTGGTGAAAACCATAAAGCCCTTTTCATTGATATAGTAGTCAATGCCCTCTATAATTTCAATTTTCTTTAACAAACGCATAACTTTTCCATTCAAGTCATTTTATTTAAATTTTATATAAAAATATTTTCTACTTTTATAGAAGTAGAATCTTATGGCTAAAGAAATATAGTATATAAAATTAATGAATGCAATTAGTTAAACTAGATAAAGGAAATAATAAGTTTTAATTATTATATTAATTATATAAATATACTATTATAAAATTTAATTAAAATGTAAATTGATAAAACAATAAGAGTTACTTTTAAATCCATAACCAAAGTTTAATTGGGTTCATTAAAACACAATTTTTAACAATAAATTTAAAATATTAATAAATATTAGATATTAGAATGTTCTCTTCAGTAAAGTTCTTTAGTAATATACTATTAAGCTGGTTTTAGTATATTTATAAAAAATATGAAACGAAAGAAAAAGTTGTGTATTTAAAAAAATTAATCATTATTGATATTTACTCTTAGTTTAGATTTCATATATGCTTTACACTAAAATTTTCAAGGAAGAGTTTGGAGAAAAGAAATTTGCAACTCGCTTTTGATGTGTTAGTTACATTTTAAGATTTTGATGAACCAGGAAATTACCTGTTCAACTTTTTAACGCTGTGGAGTAAGTCATGACCCTGCTCAAAATTCATAGTCAAAAGTGGTTAAGTGAAGTCGAATTGTTGGATTCTGATATGGAACCTTCTGAGTTTTTGAAACCTGCTAACATAGAGAAATTTTTTGCAGGTATAACTGACTCTAAAGCACGTGAAAATATGAAAAGTGGAATTTTAGATGAAATTTCGCAAGGACTAGAAAAAACTGTTTCTTGGTTTTTATCTCAAATGCCTCCACTATATTTATGGTCAACATCGCAAAAAGCAGTAATGGATGATATTTTAGAAATTGTTTCTGGAAGAGTTCTCATAGAAAAGCAAATTGCTGAGAGGTATTCAGCGTCTTCTCAAACTATTACTTTAATAGCACCTGGTGAACATTCTACGGCTACAGTAAAAATAGCACCACTTTTATTTAGACATCATGCAAAAACAGCAAGGCTTTTTAATTCATTAGATAAAAAAATTGGTCTATGTGAATTGTATCAAGCACCATATAATACGACTACGACTTGGGAGACAAAAGCAGCGCAGGAAAAGTTGAGTTCATTAAAAAATTTACTAGCAGCACATTCACAAGTTATGGTCGATGCTTTTGTTCAAGCTTTGGATAAAGATTATGTTGAAATTGCTACAGTTAAACAAATAGCAATCGCTTATGAAGCTGTAAGTTATAATATTGATAATGAAAATTCATATGTTAATTTAACTACAATTGTTGATGAACAAACAAAAGATGCTAGGGTGAGAGTCGATATTTGTTTAAAACATTTTCCAGTAAATGCAGCAATGGAAAATATTATTGGTATTTTTACCAGATATAATTTTCAAGTTAGACGTTTATTAGCTAATGAAATTAACATGCCTAATAATCAAAAATTCACAGTACTGCACCTTATAGCTGCAAGCCCTACAGGTGAAGTCATAACAGATAATATGAAAGCATGGGGAAAAGTTTTAAAAAGTTTAAAAACTCTTTCATATGTTGATCATGGTGATGAATTTTCAAATTTATTATTAGGTGATAGTCCTTTCAGTTTAAATGAAACGAATTTAGTTAGAGCTATAGCTAATTGGGTACATGTGTTTTTAACAAAACAAAATCCATATTATTATTCTACTGATCGTGTTTCTAAAGTAATTGCAAATAACTTTAATTATATGGAGTATTGCATTCGTTACTTTCGTGCAAGATTCGATCCGCGATTTGAAGGTGATCGAAAAAAGGAAGCGGCTACTTTTTACGAGCAAATTAAAGCTATATATTCTGATTTAAATGATATAGTTGAAAGAAATATTTTGAAAGAAGGTTTGAACTTTCTTTCTCATATTTTAAAAACAAATTATTTTTTAATTTCAAAAGGTGGATTAACTTTTAGAATTGATCCGACTATATTAGATAAACAATTTTATCCTGAAACACCATATGGCATCTTTTATATGATAGGTCGTAACTTTAGAGCGTTCCAAGTTCGCTATCGTGATATTTCGCGCGGTGGTATGCGGGTTGTTTTGCCTAGAAATTCTGGGGACTATGAAAATGCTTTAGCGGGTATTTTCGATGAAGTAAATGGTTTAGCTTCAGCACAACAATTAAAAAATAAAGATATTCCTGAAGGTGGAAGTAAGTGTGTAATGGTTGTGCGTCCTGGTGGTGATAAAAATGAAGCTGTCAAAGCTGCTA
>CAYSZE010000234.1:0-7156 GCA_964435255.1 uncultured Oligoflexia bacterium | reverse complement strand
CGGAATAGGAACATCAGACAAGACTTCCACCCCTCCTGCAAGAACTAATTTATTTTTTCCTAATAAAATTCTATCTGCACCAATTTCAACTGACTGCAATGATGAATCACATGCTTTATTTAAAGTAAAACCAGCAATTGTTGATGGCAAACCAGCAAATAAAACGATTTCTCTTGCTAAATTTGCATTTTTAGTTTGCGGTATAACAACTCCCCAGATACATTCGTCTATATCTGAAGCTTGTATACCAGTACGAGAAATAATTTCATTAGCAACCCTTAAACTTAATGACAATGCTGTTTCTTGTTCAAAAACTCCAAAAGATTTGACAAAAGGTGTACGTGCTGTATTAACGACAGCGACTTTTTCTTTTTTTGAGTTAGTGCTTTTTTTAATCGTATTTTCTTTTGTTTCATTCGTGTCCATTCACTCACCCCATACAAGTTAAACCCAATGCCTCTAAAAATTATAGACGTAACAGTATCAGAGAATTAGTTAACACCCAAATTTTTAGAAGTAAAAATAAAAGCGATCAAAATAAAAACAAGATCTACTATTGTTTATTTAATTTCATAAAAAATTAAATTTCAAATTTTTATTATTTTTTCAACTAAGAATATTTTTGCCACAATTAATAAGACAAATATCATACCTATGAACCCTTTTCATTCTTAAATGATAATGGTAAATCTCTCTCTGCATTTAGAATGCATAACTTGAAGAAGCTAAGTGCTAAAACAAATTCAATTTTCTACTAAGGAATACTTATGGGACGTCACAATACAGTAGCAGGAAGAATGGCCTCAAGTGCTGCAGCCAAAGCAAGACTTTTTACAAAATTAGCAAGGGAAATTATGGTTGCTGCAAAATCAAGCAGCGATATCAATGCCAATTCTGCATTAAGATCTGCTGTAAATAAAGCAAGAGATAACAGCATGCCCAAAGACAATATCGAACGTGCTATAAAAAAAGGTTCTGGTGAAATGACTGGAATGAGTTTTGAAGAAATCACCTATGAAGGATATGGCCCCAATGGTTCAGCCATAATGGTTGAAGTTTTAACTGATAACCGCAACCGCACTCATCCTGAACTTAGACGTATCTTTCAAAAACATGGTGGCAATATGGGTGAAATGGGTGTTGTTGCATGGATGTTTAAAAAGCGCGGGGTATTTATTATAGACGCTAATAAAGTTGCTGAAGATAAAATTATGGAAATAGCACTTGAGTCAGGTGCTGACGACGTTTTAACTGAAGACGGATTTACCACAGTTTATACTGAGGTCGTCAATTTTGCTCAAGTCCGTGAAGCTCTCATTAAATCTGAGATCTCCTTTGAAAAGGCGGGACTTGAATTGATTCCTGATAACACAGTATCTCTTAGTGGCGAAAATGCGAAACAAGCTCTTGAACTCATAGATAAATTAGAAGAACATGACGATGTCCAAAATGTCTATTATAATTTTGATATTCAAGAATAATTTAATCTATTAAAACAAAGGAGATCTTATGTCAAAATTTTCTTTTCTTCACAAATACTTAAACTATGATGATATGAATTCTGATATAGATCTTCTTTACAAAGAGTTTCCCAAAAATGTTGAAATTGAAAAAATTCATTTAGTAACTACTGCAGAAGGAAGATCTATTATTGCCTTACGGATTTATCCGCGTGGGAAAAAGGTACAACAACCCACAATTTGGATGGATGCAAATATGCATTCCGCTGAAATTATCGGAACCAATACTGTATTGGCGCATATAGATCTTCTAGCTAAAAAATTAACAGAATCTGACTCAAAATTTTATAATGTTAATTATGTTTTTATTCCAAGAATTTGTCCTGATGGGGCAGAACAATATTTTACTCAAGGCAAAAAAAATAGAAGCAACGCTAGAGATTCTAGAGAAAAAATAGAATTGGGTAGTTTTTGGAACCGTCAATGTCTCGTAGAAAAAAATATTATCCAAAATTCCTATGCACTGTTTACAAATAAACAACGCATTGGATTTATGCGCAGAAAAAACGATGCAGGAACTTGGGTACAAGACGAAGTTTATCCACAGTTAATCAGAAAAAGAGAATTGGGTGACAACGGACCTTTTTATGATTTATATCCCGAAGGAATAATAGAAAATTATGATGGGTTAAATATCCCACCTGCTGCATGTGTTGGAGATAATGAAGTCGATCTCAATCGCAATTTTCCAGTCGACTGGGCTGCAAATCAATTTGAAAATAAAGGCGGAAAAATGCCTTTATCAGAACCAGAAAGCCGCGCCATAGCCGACTTTGCTTTTAGCATTCCACAAATTTATTTTTGGCTTAATTATCATTCATTTGGTGGGGTTTTTATTCGTCCTTTAGAAGCAAAAGACGACACGGCCATGGATATTCATGATAGAAGTATTTATCATACTCTTGATAGAAAAATTCACGAATTAACAGGTTATCCAGCAGTGAGTTGCCATAATGAATTTACCTATATTCCTGGCAAACCCCTACAAGGTTGCTTAACCGCATTTTCTTTTCAAGCTGTTGGCGCTATTAGTTACGTTTGTGAATTATGGGATTTGCCTAAGCGCATTGGCCGTGATGACCGTCCATTTGTGCGAAGATATGATTTCTGGACAAAAACAGAATGGCGCAAAATTTATGAATTCGATAGAGATCATAATAAAAATACTTTATTTGGCAATCCTTGGGTTCCTTTTACACATCCACAATTAGGCGCAGTCGAAATTTCTGAATTCCCCATGACCTTTGGCATTTTTAATCCACCTGAAAAGCTCATAGCTGAAGTGGTCAACAATCAAATGTCTTTACTCCCTTTAATAGTTGACATAGCCCCCCAACCTAAAGTGACAGCAACATTAATTGAAGACACACAAGCAAATTTAGCTACAATACAGTTAACTATTGCAAACAACGGATTTTTACCAACTAACGTGTCTACAGCCAGAGTTCATGCCCATGGCAAGAAAAAAATAGTTGCACAAATTGTTGACTTAAAAAATGCTGAAATGCTTGGGGAAAACTCTTTTCATTGCGACGCATTAAGTGGTTATGCCCCCGTGGTGAATGGCTGGCTTATTTCTCCCGATCTCGGCAGCAATACATGCTCTTCTTACACTCTTAAAATTCCACTGAAAAAACTTGAACAAAAAAACCCTATTCAGGCCGTTTTTAAAGTTCATTTTCCTAATTTAGGTGATTATTTTGCTGTGCTGGGTGAAGGGTAATATTTTAGAGACTAAAAATTTAGTTAAACACATTTTTTTCAGTCTCTAGTTGTATCTTACAATTTTTATTCCAATACTATTAATTAAATTTCACAACATTAAAGTCTTTGTCATTTTCAATAATGACTAGTTTAATGCTATTAAACTTTTCTAATAAAACAGAATGCTCTAATTCATTATTAGTTTTTACTGCAGGAGATTTTGGAAATTTATAAGTTTCAACTATTTGTTGCATAGTAAATTTAATATTTTTATCTATTAATTTAGCATTAGCAATATTCTCTTCTGCTTTTTTAATTAAAACTTCATTATCAGTTGATTTTTCTTCAATAAATAAATATTTTAAATTTTTATTGGTTGAAATATTTTTTATATCAATTTGTCCACTATAATTATACTCATTTTTATCATTTAATACAGCGGACAAATCAGTATTAACTAAAAATTCATTTTCTTTCTCTACATTACTTGTTTTAGGTAATAAATTACTTTTCAAAGTTGATTTTAAAGTCATATTGTCTTCTATACAATTTTCAACTTCATTAACATTTATTGGTCCAGTTAAACTAATTTTAAAATTGGATTCATTGCCTACAATATTAACTTTTATGACTTGATCTTTCTTTTCATTATTAGTATTTATTAAAACGCCCCACTTTTGTTGCTTATTAAAAGGATCAATTGAGATATTAAATTTATCATCTGTTTTATAAATTATTTCATAATTCTCTTTAGAAATTAACTTTATCGAGTTTAAACTAAAAGAACATTTTGGATTTGAAGAAATAGAATAAGGCATAGAAGATATTAATTTCCCACCAAAAGTAATCTTAATTAAATCATTACTTCTTTCACAGTCCTTACTAAATTGGCCTTTTACTACTAAATCATAATTACCATTAATCAAGTTTAAGTTACCGTTATGAATCAAATTCATTTGTTCATAATTAAAATCAGTTACTTCTACTTTAGCCTCATTTTTATCTTTATTATTGTCATTTTTTTTGCCACAACTTATTGCACCTAATACAACAGCTAACATGGAAACTTTATATAGTGAATTCATAGATCCTCCTTAATTAGAATTCAATCTTTAAAAACATATACCGTTTTTTTAAAATTTTACAATACAAGAAAAATCAATAATATATATATTTTATATTAATATAATTATTATTTTATTTGGTTTTAGATAATTTATTTTTGAGTTGGAAGTAAAATTAGAGTGCAAAAGCATTTTAACTTGTATTTTTTAACTCTTATAAAAAGTAAAATATTTTCTTCCTTATCTATATTTTCTGTTTTTATTTTTATTTTTAACAATATTCAATTAAATTTTTTAGAAAAAAAATTCATTTATCTTTATGCTTAATTATAATGAAGATAATTGCTAAAAATTTAAGCTATTATCTTCATTATAATTCTTTATTCCAAAATGAAGTTTATAAAAGTTATATTATATCTTTTTTCTATCTAAAATAGTTCTTATTTTTAATAATAAATCATTCAAAACAAAAGGTTTATCTAGATACTCAACGTCTTGTGAATTATTCCCAATCTCAGATAAAATAAGATCATTATAGCCTGTTAAAAACAAAATATTAGTTTTAATATTCTCCTTATCGAGGAGTTCTTTAAGTTTAACACCATTTAAAATAGGTAAAATGATATCAATAATAATTAAATTATACTTAAAATTATTTTGTTTCATTAAGCTAAATGCATCCAATCCATTCGAAACAGACTGTATACTATAACCAAACTGTTCTAAGTTATAGACTATAATGTTTCTTAAATCTGTATTATCTTCAATAACTAATATTTTTTCAGAACCTCTTAATTTATCCAATTCTATCCGCTTATTCGATGATAAATTAACTGAAGGTTGAGTACTCGCAGGAAAATATAAAAGAAATGTTGTTCCTTTACCCACCATACTCTCGACAAAAACAGCCCCATTATACTGATTCATTATATTTATTACTGTTGATAAACCAATTCCAGTTCCTTTTTCTTCTTTAGTTGTAAAAAAAGGTTCAAATATTTTATTTAATACTTTCTCTTCAATTCCCTTGCCAGTATCAGCAATACTCAGAACAACATATTTCCCTTGTTTTAGACATGAATTTTGATATTTCAGAGGTTGCTGTAATTCTGTATTAACAGTTGATATTTTTATTTGCCCATTACTTTCAATTGCATCTCTAGCATTGATAACAATATTTAATATAATTTGTTCCAAATGCACTTGATCTACTAAGACAGTATTTATATTAGGCTCTAATTCTTTTAATAATATAATATTTTCAGGCAAAACACGAATAAGCATTTTCTCAAGATCATCAATTAGCACGTTCATATCAATTGGCTGAATTCTACTAGCACTTTTTTTAGAATAATTTAAAATTTGTTGCATCAATTGAGCTGATAATTTCGAACTCTTTTTTATTTGTTCGGTTTGCTTTCTTATCACAGGCGATACATTTTGTGACAAATTCAATATAATATCACAATTCATATTTATTATAGTAAACATATTATTCAAATCATGAATAATACCTGTAGTCATATTACCAATGTTTTCGAGTTTTTGCGATCTACTTATTTTATCAGAAATATAAGTTTTATATCGCGCACCTAATTGAAATATATTTTCAAAAAGATTAAAATTATAATTCTTATGAATTTTATTTTCAAATATAAGTAAAATACTATTTAGTAATCCATTTTCAAACATTGGGATAATTGCAATTTTAAAATCTAGTTTAGTATTATTTTGCTCCGAAGTGTGGGTATGAACTTTTAATTTTACGCTAAAATAGCTAGGAAAATTATTAGAAACAACACTTTTTAATTTATCTTCATATGTTTGAATTTTTGAATTATTTTTTAATGCTGAATAATCACGAAGAAAATCTACAAAAGAAAAATTTATATTTCCATTTTTATTAAACACCGAATTAAATAAATTACTAGTAAAAATAACATTAAAGTTTAAATCAATTAAACAAAATGCAGTTGGTATAGAAAATAAAACATTTTCATAATTAATACATTTGTTCAACTTAAACCCCAAGATAAATAATAACGTTATCATTTAAATTAAAGCAAATACTAATATCAAATTAATGAGTCAACTATTTTATTTTTTTGAGGGTGACTCTTCATCAATCCACTCATTAAAACCATGTTTCCTTAATGCTTCAATAATTGACGACCTCTCAGTTACGATCATTTCTCTTTCACAAAATTTTTTATCTAAGTATCCTCTATGATCATCATATGGATTACATATAGCTAATCTATAGTCTTCTAATGGTGCAGCCCCCACACTCATTAAATCATCAAAGTTTTCAAGACTCACTTCTGAAAAGTCAAACCTCAACTGACTAGCAGGTATATAAGGCAAATTATGTGAACGTGCCAAACATCTCGCTAAAGTCGATTCATCAATATAACTCAAATCTAACAAGGCATCTGCCACTGATAATTTCCAGTTTTCTGCAAACCGAGTCACTATAGCCCAATCAACACGATCAATTTTAATTTCATAATGTAGAGCTTCATATAAATATGGTAATATTAACGATGTATTATTCATATATTCCTTGATAAACTTTGTCTTTGTGTTTCCAAAATCCGTTTAACCTCTTGCAGTTTTTCCCCAAGTGTACCAGCAATTTTAGCAAGCTCTGGATCCGACTCGACTTGATAAGGAAGCATATCGTCTAAAATTTTACTAGTCATTTCAAGTTTTTTTAGCGATCTTTCATATTGTTGCGCTTTTAACAGCACTAAAGCCAAATGATAAATAATCACAGGTTCTTCTGGTTCATATTTCAAAGCTTCTTCTATATACTTTATTGAATTTTTCAAGTCATTTTTTTGGAAATAAAGCCACCCCAAAGAATCT
>CAYSZE010000233.1:0-4255 GCA_964435255.1 uncultured Oligoflexia bacterium | reverse complement strand
TAACTAGAGTAGCCATTAATGCAGGTAAAGCAATTTGACTTGTTCCTGTAATGATAGATTGAATTAATGGTTTTCCTGTATGACGAATACGATGAATATTTTCTATTGCTACAGTGGCATCATCGACTAACATTCCTATTGCTAGTGATAATCCCCCCATTGTCATGATATTTATGGAATTTCCAGTTACAAATAGTACAACTAAAGAAGCAAAAATAGCGGTGGGGATTGATGTACATACTATAATAACACTCCGCCAACTTCCCAGAAATAAAAGTATAACAATTGAGACTAAAATTGAAGAAATGATGGCCTCGACTAGAACATTTTGAATAGCTGCTTTTACAAAAAATGATTGATCGAAATCTAATTGCATTTTTAATTCTTGTGGAGCTGAACTTTTTATTTCTGGTAATTTGTTTTTTATTGATTGAATAACATTTAATGTCGATGCTTGAGCTTTTTTTAATATATTTAAATAAGAAGCTCTTTTACCATTAACTCTAACAATATTTGTTTGTTCAGCAAATGAATCAGAAATGTTAGCCACATCTGCTAAGGTGACAGCAGCCCCATTCACTACCCTTATCGGAATTTCGTTAAAACCTTTTACACTCAGAGGGCTTGAATTCATTAAAATGTTGTATTCATAATTGTTAATTCTCGCATTACCTGCTGGAATAATAATATTTGATGCTTGTAGTGAATCAACAATATTTTGGGGTGAAAGTTTTTTAGCTTCTAGTAATTCAGGAATAAGATCAATACTGATTTGGCGTTGTTTTCCCCCATACGGAGCAGGAAGAGAAATTCCTGGAATTGTATAAAGCTGAACTCTTAAAAAATTTGTGGCATAATCGTAAATTTCTTCTTCTTTTAATTTTTCACTAAATAAAGTCAATTGAGTTACTGGAACATTGGAGGCATTAAATTTTAAAATAACTGGTGGTGTTATGCCTGGTGGCATGATTCTTGTAACTGTGCCTGAAACTGCTGCTATTTGCGAAATAGCAGATCCTATATCGGTACCGTCTTCAAAATATATTCTTTGAATTCCTAAGCCTTGAATGGAAGTGGATTCTAATTTTGAGATACCATTTACTGAAGTTGTATAGGCTCTTTCTGCAAGAAAAACAACTCTTTTTTCAACTTCGTTTGGTGTGAGACCTGGGTAATTCCAAATGATGTTAACCACAGGGATGTCAATAATGGGAAAAATATCGACCAACATTTTATTTATAGAAATAATTCCCAGAATGAAAGTTAAAATAACTCCCACTGCAATGGTATATGGACGTTTTAAAGCTAATTCAATTATCCACATAAGTACCTATAATATTATTAATTTTAAATTCTAATATTTTTTTTTAAAATTATAAATAGGAATAAATTGCAGGAGGAAAAATTTGTAAACTATGTTAAAGTAGTTAATAATTATTTATTAATTTTTCTTTTATTCAATTCGTTTTTTAAAGCATTAATAAAAATTTATAGCTAGTGTTTTTGTCAATAAATATAAAAAATGTGTCGCTAATTTTCTTGGAAAAGAGTAAACAATTTAATTATAAATTGCTTTCAATTAAATTCTCTAGAAATGTAAATCGTTTGATAGCATTTTGGTTTTGTATAGCTTTTTTTATTGCCCATTCTTCACCTAATATGACTACAGATTTACTTGCTCTCGTGATAGCTGTATAGAGAAGATTTCTATCAAGCATGGTAAAATAAACACCAAACATTGGAATAATACAAAGTGGAAATTCTGATCCTTGAGATTTATGAACAGTCATAGCGTAACAAAGTTGTAAATCATCAATTTCTTCATCTTCATATGTTATTATTTTATCGCTAAATTCTATGATCACCTCTAATTTTTCTTTGGTTTTAACAATGGATTTACAATATCCAAGGTCGCCATTAAATACGTCTAATTCATAATTATTTTTTGTTTGTATGACTTTGTCACCTTCTCTTAAAAGGCCGCCATAAGCTAAAGCACATTCTTTTTTGTGTTCATTTTGTGGATTCAAAAAATTTTGCATTATTTTATTAATATTTTCTTGTCCGACTTCTGTTTTTCGCATTGGTACAAGTATTTGTACATTTTTTACGGGATCTAAACCATAAATATTTGGTACGGTATTTTTAAGAAAGTCTTGTAGAATTTCAAAAAAAGTATTTGCTGAACAAGGTATAAATGCGAATGGCTCAGGAGAATTAAAATATGGTGAACGGCTTATTAAACTAAAGACAGGTTTATTTCCAGAAATGATTTCACGAGCAGCTAAAGGAATTGGACTTTCAGAGCTTTGACGAAATATTTTAGTTAACCTAGCTATAGGTACTTTATTGGACTGAATTATGTCTCTCAGGCAATTGCCTGCGCCAACACTTGGTAATTGGTCTACGTCACCAACTAAAATTAATCTTCTATTAATTCCTAATGCAGATAGCAGAGAATGAAAGAGATCAAGACTAAGCATAGAACTTTCATCAATAATAACTACATTAACATTATCTAATGCGCTTGTGTCGCTTTCTAATTCTTCTATAATATTTATTTGTTCTTCTTCTTTCCGTTTACCTAAACCTAATAATTTATGTAAAGTACAAGCATGTTCACCAATAGATGCAGTCATCCTTTTAGCAGCAAGACCCGTTGGTGCACATAAAGCAACTTTTCGATTTAAAGCTCTTTGAATACCATAAATTGCTTTGAGAACAAAAGTCTTCCCACAACCAGGACCTCCTGTTAAAACCATAAGTCTAGAATTTAAACTCATTTTAACTGCAGTTTGTTGTTCACTTGAAAGTTTATCCCAAGGTAAATTAGGAAAAATTTCCTCAAGAGTTCTTTCACCATTATTTATTTCGTTAAGCGTTTGTTGCTCTTTATATTCTGTTGCAAGAGCTTTTCCTAATAGACTGGAGATAAAACCAGCAACTTCATCTTCCATTTTTATAACTTCTGGTAAATAAAATAGGATATCACTTATTTTAGATTGTGCTTCTTGAAAAAGACTCGTGTCACGAATTAGAAAAGATTCTTGTTTTAACTCACGGTTCTTTTTAAAAATTTGTCGTAACTGGGTCAGAACAAACTCTCGAGTAAAAGTAGGATCTTTTTTTGCGCCTAAAATATCTCTTGCCTTATCAATAAGTAGATCTCTAGTGAGACAGCAATGGCCATCTTCTTGCGCAATTTCTAATGTGTAAACAAATGCTGCTTCAAGGCGAAAAGGTGAGGTAGGTGAAACTCCTAATTTTTCAGCAATAGCATCGGCGCGTTTGAAACCAACTTGCCTAAAATCAGCTATTAATCTGTAAGGATTTTCATTTAAATTGCGGAGAGAAGAAGATCCGTATTTTTCATAAATACGTTTCGCAAAACGTGGTGGTATATTGTGCTCATGCAAAAATATCATGACACTGCGAAAAACTTCGTCTGTTACCATAGAGTGAATAACATTTTCAGCAATTTTTTTCTTTTTGCTGCCAAAAAAATCATAAATTTTATCTTGTTGTTCTTTACAAAGCTGAACTAAGGTTTCTATATCTTTTATTTGTAAAGTTTCTACTAATTTTTTAGCGGTGGCTTCACCAACCCCTTTAACATTGTTGGCTAAATAAGGGGCTATACCTGTTACTTCTGTCGGACGAGCAGCTTCAGAGTAAATAGCAACAAAGGTTTCACCATACTTTGGGTTGTTTTCCCATTCTCCAATAAGTCTGTATTTTTGTTTTGCATCAGCTTTTTCCGAAAGTAGAATTTTACCCGAGGCGCGGAATCTTTTAGCTGTTTGCGTATTAATGAAGTCGGCAACGCGAAAGTCACCCCTATCTGTTTCATAGATTATCTTTGAAAGCACCCCGACAACTTCTTGTGACACTATAACCCCTTAATATCGCTTCATTTATAAAAAAATGTGCGAATTCAAAAAAAAATCAGAATCAGAGCTTGCACTTAATTTTTTTCTGTGGCAAGTATCGTTTCACTGAGTTCGGGGGTTAGCGCAGTGGTAGCGCATCTGTCTTGGGAGCAGAGGGTCGCGAGTTCGAATCCCGCACCCCCGAACATTTCTTAGTCTTCTCTTCTTATATTCTAGCCAACATCTCTTTGAATAAGCTTGGAAATCTTCTCTACCGTTCTTTCATTGTAAATTGCAGTTATATCAATATTATAAAACTTTTGCATTTTTGCTATCAATTGGATGGCTTTAATTGAGTTTCCTCCTAGTAAAAAAAAGTCATCATC
>CAYSZE010000232.1:0-3206 GCA_964435255.1 uncultured Oligoflexia bacterium | reverse complement strand
AATTGGAAGATTTGGGCAAAGGAGGCCGGCAGTATATAAAATTTGAAAAGATAGGTTCCTTGAATTTTGGCGAATATGATAAAAAAGAAGCAAATCAATGGGCCTAATAGATTTAAAAAGATGAATTGAAAATTAAGATGTCGCGGTTTTGGGCTTATGTTCACCATACTGATCAAGAAGCTTTTGATATATGGCGTTCAATTGGTGTCCCTGAAAACAGAATTGTCCGTCTCGGTGATAAAGATAACTTTTGGGCTATGGGACCAACAGGACCTTGCGGTCCTTGTTCCGAGTTGTATCTCGATCAAGGTGAACACGTTGGTGATTGTTATAGAAAAGGAATCCAGTGTAAAGGTCCAGGATGCGATTGTGATCGTTACCTGGAATATTGGAACTTGGTTTTTATGCAGTACAATAGACAAGAAGATGGGACTTTAATAGATCTACCTATGAAAAGTGTTGATACTGGTTGTGGACTTGAACGACTCACTGCCTTATTACAAGGAAAAACCTCAAATTTTGATATAGATCTTTTTCAAAATATAAAAAATAATATTCTAGCAACTGCTGGGATTGAAAAAAATCAAAGTGAGTTAACTAAACAACAAATAGAAAGTTGTAACGTAATAGCCGATCATATTCGTCTCCTCACCTTTACTTTAGGTGATGGTGCTCAGTTTGCAAATGAACGCAGAGGATACGTTCTTCGTCGTGTGCTACGCAGAGCTGTAAGACATGTCAGTAAATTAGCTCCAAACTGGCCTAAAAATAAATCATTTTTAACTAACATCGTAACAACTGTAGTTGCTGAAATGGCTGAATTCTATCCAGAAATAAAAACAAATCAAAATCAAATAGAACAAGCTATTCATACAGAAGAATTACGTTTTAACAGTACATTAGAAACAGGATTAACAAAATTTCAGTCATTCATTGAAGAAACAAAAGCAAAAAATAAAAAAATACTTTCAGGGGAACATGTTTTTATTTTACATGATAGTTTTGGATTTCCCTATGATTTAACACAAATACTTTGTGAAGAACAAGGTTTTAATGCTGATCTTGAAAATTTTAAAAAACATATGCAGGAACAAAAAGAACGCAGCCGTGCAGATGCGAAATTTTACAAGTTCGATCAAGATGACTCCGCATGGATTGAATTTAATGTCAGTCATTCTCTCTTAGACAAAACTTTTTCTGGTTATCATTTAGTGTATCAAGGCGCATTAAAAGATAAACATGAAATTATTGAACACCCCATAGCATATTCACAAGTAAAGAAAGTGCGTCAATTAAAAAACAAAATGTTTGAAATTATTATTTCTAACACTCCTTTTTATCCTGAAGGTGGTGGACAAGTCAGTGACTCTGGATGGTTCATCACTACAAATTCATTTGGCAAAAATGAATTTGAAATTGTTGATGTTCGTAAAACTGTTAACGCTATTGTCCATTTAGTTAAACATGCTGAGTTTAGTTCTGAAAATGCACGAATGCTAAAAGAAGCTGAATTAAAAGAATTATTTGGTGAACAATCTAAAGTAACAGCCGTTATTGACTTCACTTTAAGACAAGCAACAATGCGCAATCATACTGCAACACATCTTGTCCATAAAGCTTTACAATTAGTGCTAGGTGAAAATGTACGACAAGCAGGATCTCTTGTAAATCCAGTAAGTTTACGTTTCGATTTTTCACATGTAAAGGCAATGACTGATGAAGAAATTATGAAAGTAGAAAAAATTGTCAATGCACAAATTCTCAAAAATGTGCAAGTAGAGACTTATGAATCTGTTCCTTTAGCGAAAGCAAAAGAAATGGGTGCCATGGCCATGTTTGATGAAAAATATGATGAATTTGTTCGTATGCTAAATGTTCCTCATTTTTCTTTAGAATTATGTGGGGGGACGCATGTGACTGCTACTGGACAATTTGGATTATTCAAAATTACTTCTGAAGGAAGCGTAACAAGCGGAGTGCGCAGAATTGAAGCGGTAACGGGCTTTAACTCATATGATTATTTACTAAAAGTTAAAGAAACATTGATGAATGCAACTGAATTTTTGAAATGTTCTGAAAATGAGTTACCAAATAAACTTGTATCAATTAAAGAACAACACAAAGAATTAGAAAGACAAATGCATATACTACAGAGCAGAGTTGTTAATGCAGAACTTTCTGACATTTTATCAGCAGCTAAAGATCTGCCAAATAAAATTCGTTTGGTCTTAAAAACTTTTGAGACTATTGAATTAAAAGAATTAGAACTATTGTGTGATCGTTTAAAAGAAAAACACAATGTCCTTGCAGTATTTGCAAGTAAAGCCGAAGATCGCGTGCATTTTATGGTAGCGATAAATAATAATTTATTGAAAGAAAATAAAAAATTAACTGCAGGACAGATTGTCAAACAATTGTCTGAGTTCATTGATGGCAAAGGAGGCGGACGGCCTGACTTTGCGCGCGGTGGTGGAAGCAATTTACCAAAACTTCCTCTGGCTATGCAAAAAGTTGAAGAAATCATTCTATCACTTATTTAATCTTATTTTTTAAATGTAACATTGCTTAAAATTTTTTAATAAGTTAGCATGCAGCGTTTTGATTTCTACTTTATTTATTTTTAAAAAAAAGTAGAGTAATTATAAAATTTTATTTATTAAGACAATATTACTAAACTCAAAATGCTTATTAAAATAGCAATGTTTTGTTGCAATATTCAAAATAAACACAAACTATATAAATTTTATTAAAAATTATTAACAGTTACATATTATTTAGGACGTTATTATATTTTTTTTTTTGCACAGCAAAAATTTTTTGTCAAATAATATCAAAAAGAAAACTCTACAAATGCGCTTTTACATTTTAAAGTTTAATATAGAAGGAAATTAATTAATTTGACTAACCAGAAATAAAGAACTAAATGATGTGTGTAAATAAATGTTCGGATTTCTCAATGGGAAGCTTTAAAGCGCCTAAAAGATTCCATATTCATAAAATTTTATTTTTAGCTTCGAAAGGTGATACACCATGAAACTTAAACGAAGTATTGGTTTATTTGGTATTATCAGTGCCAGCCTTGGTGGAATTGTGGGCTCTGGCTGGTTATTTGGTTCCCTGTACGCGGCGCAAATGGCAGGACCAGCTTCTTTAATATCTTGGCTTATTGGTGGTGTCAGCATCATGTTCTTAGCGCTGACATTTGC
>CAYSZE010000231.1:0-7605 GCA_964435255.1 uncultured Oligoflexia bacterium | reverse complement strand
AGGAGAATATTCAGGTAAATAATTACTATGATAATTTTTTATAACTTTATCAGCAGTATATCTAGGTGCAGAATAAATAACATTTCTGCAATTATATTGAGTATATTTATGTTCTTTAGTATCAAAAACAATCAATGAACAATTTTTTTCCATATTTTCAACAGAAACAACTAAAGAATTTTTTTTTATCTGTCTCTGTGAATACTTTTTTAAGTAATTAACTAAAAAACCATTCCCCTCTGGCCAAGTCAGAACAGAATTTGAATCAGCATTAGCTGCAAATCCTACTCGAGAAACAAAAAAATGAATACCTGCCCAAGCAGATACCTTTTCATATGATCTACCATAGTCATCTCGACAACAATAATTAACATACCAATTTAAATATTTTGAAGTCCATCCATTGCTTATCATGAACTCTTTCATCGATATTTTATCTAATTTAATATATTCATTATTTTGTGAACTATTTTCTAATGGAATACAAAACAACGGTTTTTGATCTAACCCTTTCAAATATTTTAATTCAGAAATAAAATGAAAAAAGTTCTTATACTGTCTTTTATCTTCTTCTTGTATACCAATTAATGGGACTAATCCTTCTTGCCATTTTCCCTGAAAAAACAATCTTTCTTGTGGTGCCGCACATAAGTAAAATTCATTATAAATAGGTAAACCTTTTTGATAACCCGTTATTATACCCATTTCTTCAAATAATAATCTAACATATGATGATTCTTCTGATGGTAATGTAACATAATGTGCTCCCCAAGGATATTTACTAACGGAATTTTCATTTGAAACAGAATTTCCACCTAATTCTTTATCCATTTCAAGTAAAATAAAATCTGTTTTATTATTTTTGTTAAGCCACCATGCCGCCGACAATCCAGAAATTCCACCACCAACAATTATAGTGTCAATTTCTTTAGTTGCATAAGATAATATATTATGCTTTTGATTTAGTAAGTGCCCTAATTTATAATTAGCACCTACAATTGCGCCATTAAAATTATAACTTCTTCTTTTATTAATTAAATAATGATGCAAAAAATAAGATGTTCCTAAAGCTAAAGAACTTAGAACAGATTGTTTTATAAACCGCCTTCTTTTAAGGAACATATTCAGACCATTCTTCCTCAAAATATTTTACCAAAATTTGATTATTTAATTTATTTATTTCTTTATTATCACTAAGAAGATCATTAGAAAAAACAAAAAGACTCTTAGCAACATCAGCATTTATGTACTTTAAATCTGAAGGAAAGTTATTAGTTAAATAAAAATTGTTATTATAAATTAAACAATAACCCCAATCACCAAATGCTGGCACATAGACATGATATGGGAGTGTTTTAAACCCAACTGATTTTAAAGTATTATTCACACACCAAAAAGTTTTTTTAGCAACATATGGAGAAGTGCTTTGAATAACTCCTACTCCATTTTCAGCTATTGCTGTCTTCAATAACCTGTAAAAAGAATTAGTATAAAGTTTTCCTACTGAAAAGTTACTAGGATCTGGAAAATCTACTACTATAAAATCAAATCTTTTTGTATTATGTTTTAACCACAAAAAAGCATCTTCATTAATTATTTTTACTTTATATGAGAGTAGTGAATTTTTATTAAGATTAGTTAGTACTTTGTTTTTTGAAAAAATTTTTGTCATTTCAGAATCAAGTTCTACCAAAACAATCTCTGTTACTGTTGGATATTTTAATATTTCACGAATTGCTAAGCCATCTCCACCACCTAAAACTAAAACTGATTTAGGATTATGAAGTGAAGATAATCCTATATGTACTAATGATTCATGATATCGATATTCATCTTTAGAGCTAAATTGTAAGTTTTTATTCAAAAATAGTCGATAATCTTTCATAGATTTTGTCAAAACTATTCTCTGATAGTTTGTTGTTTTAGAATAAATTATTGAATCAGGATAACTTTTAGATTCTGAGATATTTAAAATATTTTCTGAAAATATAAAACCCAAAAGAAGTATAATTAAAATCATGCATGAAATTTTTGTGTACAATTTAAATAATTTAATATCATTTCTAAAAATATATAATGCCCAAATTCCAACTATAATATTAAATATTCCAAATAAAAATGCAGTTTTAATTAACCCTAAATGTGGAACTAGTAGTAAGGGAAAAAGTATTGACGCAAATAAAGCTCCAATATAGTCAAAGGTAAAAACCTTTGAAACTAATTCTCTAAAATCGAATTTTGTTTGTAATATACGCATTAAAATAGGAATTTCAAAACCAACTAATACCCCAATAATAAACACAATTCCATAAAGAAGAACTCTAAAATAAGAGACAAATTCAAATGATACAAATAAAATTGCTGCTGAAAAACCACCAAATAATCCAACTAACAATTCAACTTTAATAAAGAGTGCAATTAAATTTTTTGTTACAAATTTAGAGAGATAGGAACCCACACCCATAGAAAAAAGAAATGCACCAATTACTGTAGAGAACTGAGTAATTGAATCTCCTAACAAATAACTCGCTAAAGTACCTGCAATTAATTCGTAAATTAAACCACAAGTAGCAATAACAAAAATTGAAAATAAAAGAACATATGCCATTATACTAATTTATCCATGTATAGCAGATGCAATTATTTGGGCAATTGCTAATATCATAGCTGCTGTTGTTATGGCTAATGCTATGTTATGCTTTACTACTATTTCATGCCAAAGATTTCCTGGAGTTAATTTATCAAAAATATAAAATGCAAACGCTAATACAATAATTCCTATTCCTGAAAAAACAATAGCAGAAACAACATACTTTAAATTAATATACTCTACAAAAAATTCAGCCATAAATTTTCCTTTATTTGTGGTAAAAAATATTTTGATTATACTTATCAGCATTATCGAAATTTATTGTATTATAATGCCAACCTGTAAAATTTAAATAAACAAATAATAAAATAATTATACTACAAAATATAATATAAAATATTTTCATAATCTCCTTTAATTACCAAGGAATAAAATTACTATCTTCCCATTGTTTGCTTTCAAATCTCTTTTTTAAGATAAAAGCAAGTATAGGAAATAAAGATATTAAAATTAAAGAAAAAATGTAGTTAGACCAATTTTCAACATCTCTTTTGACAACAATTTCATATTGTGTTTCAGATAATTCCTTACTATCGACTTCCAGATTAATATGATAATTACCACTAGGTACCTGCGAGAGAAGAATGCTAGTATTTTGGCTCCCTTCTGACCAAGAACCGTCCGAATCAAACCCTGTATAAAATTCAATATTTTCATCAAAATCTATTGAATTTCCATTATCATCATTAATTAAATTTCCTTTTACTTCCATCCAATTATTATTGATAAGTGCATTCAAATATATTTCAACATTTTTAGAACCATTATTAAATTTAAATTGTGATGTTACTTTTGTCTTTTCAAGATCATTAGGATTGTATATAAATTTCTCACTATAAACTATTTCATTTTTTGCGAATTTCAAATTAACTAAATGCAAAAAAGTAAGGAATATTAAAAAAAACATCCAAAATTTAAATATCTGATTATAAAATTTTTTAGAATAAGAAAGTTGATTAGGAGATATTCCTATATTATATGGCATTTTTTCCGAAGGTATTCCAAAAACTTTTTTAATAACAGAAGAGTTTATATATTCTCCTATTAACCAAGTTGCAGTTTCATTACAACTTTCGCATGTTAATATTTTTGGTGGAAAAACATAGTCTTCAAAAGAAACAATTTCTCCGTCTTTGATTGGATAATTAAATTTACCTTTAGCAAATTTTAATTCGGCATTACCTTTATGAAATAAACAGTATTTTTCATCATTATAGTCAGCTATTGTTTTAATTAAACTTATTGATGATTTATAAGACAATATTGGAATTAATTTTGACTTTTTTACTATATTCCAATGCCCATTAGCTTCTGTTAGCCAACTAAATTCATTAAATTGAGAACTAAATAGCAAATACTCGCTCCAAAAATTTTCTTCCGTTTCTTTTCTTTCAATATATCCAATAACTTCCCATTCTACTTGATTTAAAATACCAATACTTCCCAGTGGAATAATTTGTTCACGCTTTGAACTACCAAAATTAGCGTTTATCAGCTTAATTGTTTCAATTTTTTCCTTACAACTTGTAAATAAAAACCGTTCAGTAATAGATAAATTATTATGATTTAACTTTTTTCCCATTCAATTCCCTTAAAGACTATTTCTTAATTCATACCTAAATTGGAAAAACAGAATTTGAATATCTGAACAGGCGGAGTTATTAAATTAACAAGAAAAGAAAAGCAAGGCATTGAAACTAAATTTGCTTATATTATTATTTAACTATTTAATATTATTAATAACAATAAATATAAAATTCACCTTTTTTTTTCAAAATTTACTCAAAATTACTTATTTTATTATTTTATTGCTTACCAATTATATAAATTCTATGAATGACTCCCTCAGAATATATCCAGCAGGGAGTTCTGCGACATCTCTTTGACAGAAATGCCGAAGGGTTAAATTTTAAAGTTTTCCTCAGGAAGTGAGTTTCACATTATTCCTATTGCTGGTAAAAATCTATACGATGTTCTAAGGTCAAAAATTGTGAAATACCCTGTATGCCCTTAAAAGGACTTATAATGGGTTATAGAAAAACTAATTATCGACATTTGGAGTTATTAAAAAATGGGTGCTTGGGAATATGTATTGATCATAGCTATTGGCTTAGCTGTGGCAGCCCTTGCGTTTTTAGGGGTGCATACGATGAATATGCGCGCACTAGCGCGAGAATTTAAGATTAAGCATGAAGAAGCGGAAAAAAGACTGACAGAAGCAAGACAACAAGCTGAAGAACTCGTAAAAAAAGCTTTAAAAGAAGCAAAAGAAGTAGCTATTAATGAAGGTCGTGATTTTGAACGCATTCAAAGAGAAAAAAACCTCGAGATCAAAAAAGTAGAAGCTCGTATTCAAAAAAGAGAAGAAACTCTTGATAAAAAAGCTCAACTATTAGAACAAAGAGAAAAAGAATTAAAATTAAAATCTGAATCCTTACAATCTGAAGAACAAAAAGTACAAAATACTTTAAAAAGAGCAGAAGAAACTTTAGAAGACAGCAAACATAAATTAGAAGCTGTAGCGCGGCTTTCTTTAGAAGAAGCTAGAGAGCAACTTAAAAGAACCATAGAAGTGGAAGTTCGTAAATCAGCTAGTGCTGATATCAGAGCCGCTGAAGAAGAAGCGCGAAAGATAGCGGATGAAAGAGCAAGAGGTATTATAGCAACCTCCATTCAGCGGATTGCTAATGAATTTGTAACAGATTCAACTGTCTCTGTTATAAATCTTCCGACTGACGACATGAAAGGTCGTATTATTGGAAGAGAAGGTAGAAATATACGGACAATTGAACAAGCAACAGGAGTTGATTTAATTATAGATGACACCCCTGAAGCAGTTATAATTTCCTGTTTTAATCCAATCCGCCGTGAAATAGCCAAAACAGCAATCGAAAGACTTGTAGCAGATGGCCGCATTCACCCTGCCAGAATTGAAGAAGTTGTTCAAAAAACTAGAAGTGAATTTGAACAAATGATTAAAGAAGCAGGAGAGCGTTCCTCCTTTGACTGTGGGATCACAGGACTTCATCCCGAAGTAATTCAAGCACTAGGAAAATTAAAATACTTATCCACTGGCGGGCAATCTGTTTTGCAACATGCGATAGAAACCGCACAAATTGCAGGAATTATTGCAGCTGAACTTGATTTAAATGTACGCTTAGCAAAAAGAGCAGCTCTATTGCATGATATTGGTAAAAGTCTGGATGAGGAATCAGAAGGAAGCCATTCTCACGTGGGTGCTCTGTTTCTGCAAAAATATGGAGAATCCCAAGAAGTTGTTGAAGCCGCTGCAAAACACCATAGTGAAAATTTACATGGCGCAAATCCTATCACTGTTGTAGTACAAACTGCGAATATGTTAAGTAATTTTAGACCAGGTGCACGCAAAGAATTTCTTGAAAAAGCAATTGATCGTTTGAAAGATATGGAGACAACCGTTGAAGAATTTGATGGCGTAGAACAAGCTTTTGTGATTAAGTCTGGTCGAGAAGTGAGAGCTATGGTCTCTCCAACCGTTATGGACGATGAAGCTGTAACACTTTTAGCAAAGAGTGTTGCTAAAAAATTACGCAATGATCTCCATCAAGCGAGTAATATAAAAGTAACAATGATCAGAGAACAGCGAGCTACGCACCTTGCAAAATAAAATTTCCTTTAATCAGTTTTCCCGCGATTTTTTTTATTCCTCGTTAGATAAAATAACAAAACCGCGAGAGCAAAGTATTAAAATACTTATGCTCGGCGACGTTTTGGGCCGAGGAGGGAGAAGAATTGTTAAAAAAATTCTACCTGAATTGAAAAAAAATATTCATCTCGACTTTGTTACTATTAATGGTGAGAATTTAGCAGGTGGGTTCGGAATCACCGCTAAAATTTATGATGAAATGAAATTAGCTGGAGTCGATGCATTTACAATGGGAAATCATTGGAAAGACAAGGCTGATGTACATCTTTTACGAAAAAAAAATCATGACCTCATTTTACCGCAAAACTTAAAAGGATTAAGTGATATTGAAAGAGTGCCTTCTTTTCAACTGGAAGGACGCCATAAAACCATACATATCATTAATTTAATGGGCAATTTTGCGATGAAAGATGAATATGGTGATCCTTTTGAACTTTTAAAAAATGAAAAAAATAATTTTATCGAAAAGGTCAAATCAGGAGCTCATATTGTTGTTGCCGATATTCATGCCGAAGCCAGCTCAGAAAAACAAGCTATAGCTTGGTTTTATGATGGTATACTTGCTGGTTTAATAGGAACTCACACTCATACCCCAACAAGCGATGAAAGACTCACAGAAAAGGGAACCGCATTTTTAACTGATGTTGGTATGACTGGTCCATATGACAGTGTCATTGGTATGGATAAACACAGAGTATTAACTAAATTTACAACGCCACATATAAAATTACCCCATGAAGTTGCAGAAAACGATCTGTGGTTCTGTGCATTTTTATTAGAAATTTGTCCAAAACAAAATAAAACTTTTGCTTGTCACCGTCTCCAATGTCGGGGCATAGAAGAAGAAAATTGGTTAGTAAGCAGTATTACAAATAATAGCTTATAAATTTTACTGATAAATAATATCTTGCAAATATAATTATATTTTAGAATCTGAATTGAGATCTAAAAGTTTGATGGCATGATCTATCCTTTCTAAATTATTTATTAAAATATTTGACTATTTTTAAAATTAAAATAATAATATTACTAAGTCGACTTAAAAAATAAATTTATTCTTAAATAAACAGGAGCTACCATGAGTAAAGCAGAATTTATAGCTAAATTACTTAATGAAAGAAAAAGCCTTTTAAAAACTAAAACAGTTTGGTGTCCATACCATCCATGTTTTTCAAGTAATTAATTGTAGTTTATAGAAATCAATTATTATTTATCATCTTATCTTCTATAAGGTGATAAATTTTTACTTAAGCAGGCATTATGCGCCCAG
>CAYSZE010000230.1:0-3725 GCA_964435255.1 uncultured Oligoflexia bacterium | reverse complement strand
TATTAGAAAGAGTTATTCAAGAGATCTTAGAATTTCTTCAACAAGAGGGAATTGATAATGATGAGATCAATCAACTAATGGATGGAGAAGTTAAAAGAATAACACAAGATCAATTACAACGATCAATTAAGAACTTAATTAGAAACTAATATGCAAATCTATAAAGTAATTAGTGAGCATAAGAAAACAAAACGAAAAGCTATCATGGGTATGAATAAGGATGGAGAAAGAACTTTCCAGATCGATGGAAGTAAGTTTCATTCAAAGGTCGGTTTCATCGAAGCAATAGTCAAGGAACCTGGTGGTTATCTACACACTGCACATATACCAGATCCAAGACCAAAGAAAGATAAATAATATGAAATACTTAATCTTTAGTATTCTAATCGCATTGATTGTCTTCTTCTTTTTCATTAAAGTAACTGATGGAATCTGCAAGAAACCCTTTAGCAAAGAGTTCAAGCAGACCCAACAATACAAGGAGATGCAATGTTCGAATCAATAGACAATATCATAGCAGGAGAAGTTAAAGTTAATACACGACCAGATGGGACTTATGAGTTATATTGGTTTGATCCACAGAAAAAGAAAATCATTAGGAGTGGATTAACTTGGCAAACAAGAAATGCAGCAGAACTGGTTGCTGCACATATACGTAATAGTAATCAACCAGTAGAGAGGTTTCCAATTCTATGACAAATATAACAACACATAATGATGAGACAGAAGACGAACTAATCTCAGAGTTTGAAGGAGAAGAATTAACTCAAGACGAGATTGATGAGATCGGAGGTGAAGTATAATGGAAAAAGAAGTAAAAGAGAAGAAGTCATTTAGTAGAAAACGGGTCGATCGAGAGAGACAATGTTTAGTTATTCAGATTCAATTCTTCGATGATAATTTACCAGAAGAACAGGTCATCGATAAGAATCCCTCTGGTGATAAAAGACATAAACTCTATTGGGGTCGTGGATCAATTTATATCCCGAAGAGAGAAAATGTTGGACATGATATTCATTTTACTACAGAGTCGACATTCTTTGACAATCCGAACGAAATCTTACCAAGACTCTTCTTATCATTACAAGAAGCACAGATTGCATTAGTAACACCAGCTCGTGAACGCCATCAGTATGAAGACGTTCGGGTGAAGATGGAAGCAAGAAACAAAGAGGGTGGCAAAGAAAAATAATAATTAAAACAAATACTATATGATCCTTAAATGTTTAAACTGCGGTACAAGCTACAATAATCTAACAGTGGCTGAATGTCCCGCTTGCAATCCACATTACTACAGATCACAATATTCAGAAATAGATTCGTTCTTACGAGAACAGAACAAAGCAAAATCTAAAGTCGTAGCAAGCTATCGCAATAGCTGCTTATCGATCTGGTCTACACAACATCTCCAAGACCGAAAGGAATTTCATGCAAACTAAAGTAGAAGAAGTAAAAGTTGGAGACTTCTACAGAGGAAAGGGAAAGAAAGGACAACGCTGTTCTAATGCTAGGAGTCCCTTCTATGGATATTACTTAGATAGAAAAGTAACTGCATTGAGATACAATGCTGATCTTGACGACATAGAGGTCGACTTTGAAGTCAGATCAACGAGGGGAAGAATACAAACAAAAACAACAACCATTTTTCGTTTCGTTAAATGGACGAAAGGAAGAGTCGATGAGGATATGGGACCTACATCCAGCAATCTTATGCGACCCACATCTACTCGGGGAACACAGAGAGCTGCACGCGATTTGGGTCTATCTGACGACAGACAAAGGTGGCAGCTACCGAAACCATCCAGAGACAAAGAGATGGTCGGGAAAGCTTGAAGCACTCTATCATCGACATGACTTATTAGTTAAGGAGATGAAGAGACGTGGATTCAATCACCAGACTCCACTCCCAAAGCTTAAGCAACAAGAAGGTGATATTTATAATTTTATTACACTCTTAACACCACACGAGCAGTTAAGAAGGTTAAGAGAGAAAGGATGTCAGTGTAAAGTATGAATTACTCAAAACATACAGCATATAAAATCCTGACAAAGAAAGAAAAGCAATTCTTAAATACTTGGATCGAACGAATGAAAGAAGAGTTTAGAAGCCAAGAACTTGAGCAAGAGTTCTTTGCTAATCTTGATACTACTGCTTTCAAACATAAAGATCAAGTGATACAGCTTTTCTTACTATCAGATGAGTCTGGCTCTGTACCAGACAAGTTAGATGAGAATGTTTCTAAAGTTGCTCAACTAGAGAACGATGCAAGAAAGACTCGAGATACTACAGTTAAGAAAACTCTTATGGGTATTAACAAAGATGTCTATGGACGTGGAGCTTATAAGAGGTGGAAGAAAGCTGGCTGCATTTCGTCAGATGGGAAGTATGCTACAATCAATCAGCAGAAATACGAGATCATACGAGAAGGAAAGAAGTTCAGGCTGGTCGTACCTGGACAGAAGCAATTACCATTAACTAAGGGAGAACAAAGCAATGGCAAAGAAAGTAAGAGCAAAAGAAGTAAGTAACGAGCCAGTCGTTGTTGACTTAGACTCTGTTCCTCGTTTTAAAGATAAGACGATGGACGAACTCTTCTGGGATGCTAAGGGTTTCAAGCAATGTCTCTGGACAATCTACGAAGCTAATAAGTTTAATGGATTGACAACAAAGCAACTTGAAGCTGCTTGGGACGAATACAATAAGATCGAAGCATTCACGATGAGTAAGTATGGGCCGAAGATCGATCAGATGGAGACAAAGAAAGATGTTGGTGTTAAAGCAATCTCAAAAAGCGTCGATGAGGTTAACTTAATGCTCAGTGCAACAAGACTCCGTAAGCTGAAGAGAATCTGGGACAAGATACTAGCGAAGAAAGACCAGTATTCAGACGATGAGTTCAAACGCCTTGAGCAAATCAAGAATAAGAGGAGAGATGAACTCAAACAAGAAAGAGAAGAAGCCTAAGCAAAAAGGACTCTGGGGTCGGTCAACACAGATCAAAGAAAAGAAAGCAAAGAAGATTAAAGAACCCTTAGGACTACCAGGAAGAGTTGCTCAAGGTCTTTCTGCTTCATCGCTTAGAACTTATAAGACTTGTCAAAAGCTATTCTATTATCAATATGTACTTGGATTAAGACTCCCAAAGAAGCCGATCCAATTCCTCTTTGGAGGAGCATTTCACAAAGGGATCGAGGCTTACTATGAGAAACAAGATCCAGTCAAAGCTTTCTTGAAAGAGTTTAAGTTCGAAGAGCTACGCTCAAGTGGTGATAAAGATAAAGACAAAGCAGTCTTCTTGAAGAATAAAGAAACAGGTCTTGAGCTAATGGAGTACTGGAAAGATCATGCTGATGACATTCACCAGACATACGACATTGCTCTTAAAGGTCAAAGTGAAGAGAGATTCAAAGGTTGGTGGAATCACCCATTGTCAAAGAAACGAAGGCTGCCAATCTCGATCAATGGAATCTATGATCGAACAACAGAAGCACATCAGATCTTAGAGTTTAAGACTTCTAATAAGTTATATAAGCAAGACGATATTGATACAAGAGACCAGGCGTCAATATATGTCTATCAGTACTACTTGCAGCATAAAGTCTGGCCGAAAGACTTCTACTTCATAGTCTTTGTAAAAGGTCGAAAGAAGAATCCAATTCAAGTCTTAAGGACAAAGAGAACAAAAGAGCAGATCATTCAACTTTACGAAAACATCGAACTAACA
>CAYSZE010000229.1:0-7238 GCA_964435255.1 uncultured Oligoflexia bacterium | reverse complement strand
CCCCTATATTAACTTTAGCATTTACTTCTAATACTTATAAATTACCAGAAATTCATGAACTTATTGAAACAAGATATGTTCCTAAATTATCAGAAATACCTGGAGTCGGATTAGTTAATATCAATGGCGGACAAAAACCTGCAATAAGAATTCAATTGAATCCTTCAGCCTTAGCAGCATATAATTTAAATAATGACGATATCAGAACTGCTATAAATTCAGCAAATGTAAATTTAGCTAAAGGTAATATAGATGGAAATAGAGTTTCTTATACAATAAATGCAAATGATCAACTTTTAAATAGCAATGCTTACAAAAATTTAATTATTGGATACAAAAATAGCTCTCCTATTTATTTAAAAGACATTGCAAATATTGAAGATTCCACAGAAGACATCAGACTAGCTGCATGGAAAAATGTTACTCCAGCAATTATTTTAAATATTCAAAAACAGCCTGGCTCAAATGTTATTGAAGTAGTTGATAAAATAAAAAAACTATTACCAATCTTAAAAGAAAATATTCCTAAAGACATAAAGATGGAAATTTTAAATGACAGAACAATTTCAATAAGAAATTCTGTTGAAGATGCTCAATGGGAATTATTTATTGCTATTATCCTTGTTGTATTAATAATTTATATTTTTCTAAATGATTTTAAAACAACTTTAATCCCAAGTGTTTGCGTTCCATTATCTTTAATTGGAACATTTGCAGTAATGTATATTTTAAATTTTAGTCTAAATAACTTAACAATAATGGCACTAACGATAGCAACAGGTTTTGTAGTTGATGATGCTATCGTTATGATCGAAAATATTGCTCGTTATGTTGAGCAAGGTGAAAACAAATTTAATGCTGCTTTAAAAGGTTCTGCACAAATTGGTTTTACAATTCTTTCTTTAACCATTTCATTAATAGCAGTTTTAATACCACTATTATTTATGGGAGATATAATTGGCCGTTTATTTAGAGAATTTTCAATTACTCTTGCCATTGCAATTTTACTTTCAGCAATAGTATCATTAACTTTAACTCCTATGTTATGTCGGTTTTTTATTAATGATAATCAGAAAAAATCAGATAATAAGTTTAATATTTTTTTTAAAAAATTAATAGACAGAATAATATTTTATTATTCTGTCAGTCTTAAATACATACTTAAAAGACAAAAAACTGTGCTAATTGTAGCTATTTTTACTCTAGTGATAACAATATTACAATTCTATTTTATTCCTAAAAGTTTTTTTCCTATTCAAGACATAGCTTTAATTCAAGGGATCACTGAAAGTTCTGAAAGCGTTTCTTTTACAGAAATGGCTGAAAAACAGAAACAAATAGTCAACGAAATTTTAAAAGATCCAGAAGTTGTAAGTATTTCATCATTTATTGGCGTTGATGGTACAAATTATTCTTTAAATAATGGCAGAGTACTTATTAAACTAAAACACCAAGATGAAAGAAATTTGAAAATAGAAGATATCATCGCAAGAATTCAAAAAAATGCTACAAAAATAAATGGAATATCTCTTTATATGCAACCTGTCCAAGATATCAATATAGATGATCGGATTAGCAAAACCCAATATCAATTTAGTGTTTCTTCTCCTTCTTTGGATGAAGTAGAAAAGTGGAGTCAACGACTCGTTAATGAATTAAAACATTCAGAAGCATTAAAAGATGTAGCACATGACTTACAAAATAATGGGTTACAAATAAAAATAGATATTGATCGTACTTCTGCAGCCAGATTTGGCATTACAACAAATATGATTGATACAGCCTTATATAATGCTTTTGGACAAAGACAAATATCAACTATTTATACTCAATCTAATCAGTATCATGTCATCTTAGAAGTGAACCCTAAGTTAAATATTTCATCTGCAAATTTGCTTGATTCCATTTTTATACTCTCTAATACTGGAGTTAGTATACCATTATCTGCATTTGCTAAATTATCTTATCAATCAGAACCATTAGTTATAAATAAGCAAGAACAATTTCCCGTTGCTACAATTTCTTTTAATTTAACAGCAAATAATTCTCTTGAAAATGCTATGAAAGACATAGAATATGTAAAAGAAAAAATAAATTTACCCAAAAGTATTGAAACAAGATTTGAAGGTGCTGCACAAAGTTTCCAGACATCTTTAAAAAATCAGAATTATTTAATTATAGCTGCTATTATTGTGGTCTATATTATTTTAGGTATATTATATGAAAGCTATATTCATCCAATAACAATCATTTCCACTCTTCCATCAGCAGGAATGGGAGCGTTATTTTTATTACAACTAACCAAACAGCATTTTGATATCATAACGCTCATTGGGATTATTTTACTTATAGGTATTGTTAAGAAGAATGCAATTATGATGATTGATTTTGCACTTGAGCTTGAACGCAAAGAAAATAAGGTTCCAATAGAAGCAATTTATGAGGCTTGTTTATTAAGATTTAGACCTATACTAATGACAACATTAGCTGCATTACTCAGCGCAATACCTCTCGCTTTCGGTACTGGAATGGGTTCTGAATTACGACGGCCATTAGGTATTGCAATTATTGGTGGTTTAATTTTTAGTCAATTTCTTACTTTATATACAACTCCTGTTATATATTTGTTTTTTGCAAAATTATTTTTAAAAACAAATAAAAAGAAAAAAGAACTGCAAAAAAAATCACAGCTTGCAAGAAATGGAAATATGTAATGAAAAGTATTTCCTCCCCTTTCATTCAAAGACCTATTGCAACTTCATTAATTGCAATTTTGATTATTTTAGTTGGTACTTTAGCAATTAAATTACTCCCTGTGTCTCAATTACCGCAAATAGAATTTCCTACAATATCTGTTCAAGCTAATTTACCTGGTGCAAGTCCTAGTGTTATGGCGACTTCCGTAGCCACACCTTTAGAACATTATTTAGGAAAAATTTCAGGAATAACCGAGATGACTTCAAGTAGTTCACTCGGAAAAACAAATGTAGTTATTCAATTTGATCTCAGCAGAGATATTAATGGTGCAGCTAATGAAGTACAAGCAGCCATTGATCAAGCAATTCCTGCTTTACCATCTGAAATGCCAAATCACCCTACGTATCGCAAAGTAAATCCTGCGGATGCTCCTATTATGATTCTTGCCTTGACTGCAAAACACCATACAAAAGGCCAAATGTACGACTTAGCTTCAAATATTTTACAACAAAAAATTTCACAGGCCAGTGGTGTAGGACAAGTGATTGTTGGTGGCAGTTCGTTACCTAGTGTGCGCATCGAAATGAATCCGTTCATATTAAATAACTATGGCATAACTTTAGACGACATAAAAAATACAATTCAAAACGCTAATGCTAACAGTCCCAAAGGGCAAATTTCTGATTCATCACATATGTTCCATATTGCGACCAATGATCAGCTTATAAATTCTTATCAATATAAGCCCCTCGTTTTAGCTTATAAAAACGGCGCAACAGTTACCTTAAAAGATGTGGCAGAAGTCACAGACTCTGTAGAAGATTTAAAAAATACTGGTTTAGCAGACAACCAACCTGCAGTTCTATTAATTATATTTAAAGAGCCTGGAGTTAACGTCATAGAAACAGTAGATGGGATAAAAAAAATTATCCCTCAACTATCTTCATTTTTACCTGCCGATATGACGTTAACTATAATGATGGATAGAACAACAACAATCCGTTCTTCCTTACAGGATATAGAAAAAACATTAATTATTTCAATAGCACTTGTTATTTTAGTTGTCTTTGTATTTTTAAAGAATCTATCTACTACTATTATTCCAAGTATTGTTGTTCCTATTTCTCTTTTAGGAACATTTGCCATAATGTATATTTTAGATTTTAGTTTAGACAATTTATCTATTATGGCTTTAACTATTTCAACAGGTTTTGTTGTTGATGATGCTATTGTTGTCATTGAAAATATCACAAGATATCTTGAAAAAGGAATGACACCAATTAAAGCTGCATTTATAGGAGCAAAAGAAGTAGGATTTACAGTTTTATCAATGAGTATTTCTCTAATTGCTGTTTTCATTCCTATTTTATTAATGGGAGGGATCGTTGGGCGTTTATTTCGAGAATTTGCAATTACACTATCTGTAGCAATTTTAGTTTCATTATTTGTTTCGTTAACCATAACTCCTTCAATGTGTGCAAAGCTGTTAAAAGCACAAAATCAGAACAATCAGTCAAAACTTTTTATGCAATCTTTTTATGAAATCTCATTAAAATGGGCTTTAAAAAATAGCAAATTAATGTTAAGCATTATTTTTCTTATTATTTTTACCAATATATTTCTGTATATTAAAATACCTAAAGGCTTTTTTCCCCAACAAGACACGGGAAGAATTATGGGATTTGTTTTAACAGATCAAAATACGTCATTCAAAAATATGGAAAAAAAATTTGGACAAGTCATCGAAGAAATAAAAAAAGAAGAAAATATTGAGCATGTTGTCGGTTATGTCGGAGGAGGTTCAATAAATTCAGGGAATGTTTTTATCAGTTTAAAATCTCACAAAGAAAGGAAATTAAGCGCCGATCAAATCATATCCCGCTTGCGAACTAAATTAACAAAAATTTCTGGAGTTTCTGTATATTTACTTGCTGCACAAGATATCATGATTGGTGGTAGACAAGCTGGTGCGCAATTTCAATACTCAATTTCCGCTGCTAATATAACTGAACTTAATAAATGGGGAAACTATTTAATAAATGAACTAAGTAAAATTCCTTCTATAGCAGATGTAAACAGCGATCAAAAAGATAAAGGTTTAGAAACTTATATAACTATTGATTATGCAACGGCAGCTAAATTAGGTGTCACTCCTTTTTTGGTAGATAATGCTCTATATAATGCCCTTGGACAAAGACAAATTTCTATTATTTATAAAGATTTAAATCAATATCATGTTGTCTTAGAAGTTGATCCTAAATTCACTTCTTCACCTCAATTTCTTGATGTTCTTTATGTTAGAAGTAGCAATAAACAAATTATACCTTTAAATGCAATTACAAATTTTCAAACTCAAAAATCGTTACTTTCTATAAGTCATCAAAGTCAGTTTCCTGCTATTACACTCTCTTTTAATTTGCTTCCTGGAACACCTCTTGGAGATGCTGTCAATCAAGTCAGTAAAAAGGTAACTGAATTAAATTTACCATCACATATAACTGCATCGTTTCAAGGAACTGCAAAAGTTTTTCAAGCAACCCTTGAAAATCAACCTATATTAATATTGGCAGCTATTCTTACAGTTTATATTGTTTTAGGTATACTTTATGAAAATTTAATTCACCCCATAACAATTATTTCCACTTTACCGTCTGCTGGTTTAGGCGCATTAATTGCTTTATTTATAACAAAAACAGATCTTTCTTTAATAGCGTTTGTAGGTATTATATTATTAATAGGCATTGTGAAAAAAAATGCAATTATGATGATAGATTTTGCAATAACTTTACAGAAAAATGAAAATGTTTCACCAGAAAATGCTATTTTTCAAGCAGCTATCCTAAGACTTCGCCCTATTATGATGACATCTTTTGCGGCTTTATTAGGAGCCATTCCATTAGCCTTTGACCAAGGAGTAGGAGCTGAACTCAGAAAACCTCTTGGAATTTCAATAATTGGTGGACTTATAATTAGCCAACTTCTTACTTTATATACCACTCCTATAGTGTTTCTTTATTTTGAAAAAATGTCTGCATGGATTAAAATAAGAAGAGACAAATTTAAAGGAAAACTTAATGAAGCTAAGTCATCTTTTTAGTTTAAATATGCTATCTTTTTTAATATTTATTAAATGCACTGTAGGACCTGACTATCATAAAATATCAACTGAAATACCTGAAGTTTATAAAGAAACAAAAAATAGTAACTGGAAAATAGCTTCTCCCCAGGATGAAACAAGTAAAGGAAAATGGTGGGAAATTTATAATGATCCTTTTTTAAATAAATTAGAGGAACTCATAGATACCTCAAACTATAGCTTAGCAGCTAGCATTGCCCAACTTGAACAAGCACAAGCTTTACTTGGACAAGCAAAAGCAAATTACTTTCCTACTTTAGGTACAAGTACTGGAATTACAAGACAACGTCAGAGCACTGGATCAACACAAAACGCCATCGAATCAACAAACTATAATGTTAATGTGAATGCTTCTTGGATTCCTGATCTGTGGGGTAATGTTAGAAGAAATGTAGAAGCAAATGAAGCAGCAGTTCAAGCAAATCAAGCTCAAATAGAAAATTTAAAATTAGCAATTCAAGCTTCATTAGCACAATATTATTTTCAAATTAGAACCGCCGATAGCAATCAATTAATTTTAAATGAAATTATTGACAGCTATAAAAAACAACTTGAATTAATCGAAAAAAGCAAAGATATAGGCACTGCAAGTCTTGTCGATGTCCAAAAAATAGAATCGCAATATGCACTTTCAAAATTAAGTGCAGAAGATAATAAATTGCAAAGAGAACAATATGAACACGCTATTGCAATCATTTTAGGCAAGTCCCCAGCAGAATTTTCATTAGAAACTAAAGAAACAAATATTCAAATTCCTCAAGTTCCAATTATTTTGCCTTCCTCCTTATTGGAAAGAAGACCAGATATAGCGCAAGCTGAAAGACTTGTAGCGCAAGCAAATGCACAAATAGGTATTGCAAAAGCCGCGTTTTTTCCGAATTTAAATTTATCCGCAGCAGGAGGATATTCTAGTAATGAAATTACAAATTTATTTACTTTACCAGCATTAATTTGGTCTGTTGGTGCTAATCTTGCAACGACCCTCTTTGATGCAGGTGCTCGAAGTGATAAAGTGCGAGCGGCAGAAGCTAATTATTTAGCGCTCACAAATCAATATAAGCAAACTATATTGCAAGCATTGCAAAATGTAGAAGATAATATTTCATCTTATAATCATTTAAAAAATCAGGAAGATTTTCAATTTAGTTCATTCAACCAATTACAAATGATTTATAATTTAAACACTGAACAATATAATGAAGGAATTTTGAATTTTAATGAATTATTAATTGCTAAAATTAACCTCCAAAACTCAAAAAAAAGCCTTAATGATATTATTAATAAAAGAGCTTTAAATTCAGTAAATTTAATAGCTGCACTTGGAGGATCTTGGAGGAAAGACAATACTGTTTCTATAAAAAAAGAAGCCATTGATAATTAATAATGTATGAAATTTGTAAATAAA
>CAYSZE010000228.1:0-4715 GCA_964435255.1 uncultured Oligoflexia bacterium | reverse complement strand
GCTTTTACAGGAGATGCGGGGCCATTAGCTGGATTGGCGTTGACTTTAGGGGTGGTTTGGCTTGCTTATCTGCTTTATGTTGATGCTGTTATATCACCTTTAGGTGCAGGTATTGTCTATGCTGCATCTAGTTCGCGTGTTCTTTATGCTTTAAGTGCAAATGGATACATACCTGAACAAATTAAAAAAATTGATAAAAGAGGAATTCCTATTACTAGTATTTGGGTAAATTTTGCTTTAGGAATGTTAGCTTTTTTACCTTTTCCAGGATGGCAAGGTATGGTCGCTTTTTTATCTTCAACAATGATAGCTGGTTATGCCATAGTTCCTATTTGTATAGTTGCTTTAAGAGAACAGCAACCGCAATTACACAGACCTTTTCGTTTACCAATGTATAAGTTTTTCTGTTTACTCGCTTTTTTCATCTGTAATTTAATGCTTTATTGGTCTGGATGGGAAATTATAAGTAAATTATTTGTAGCAGTTTTACTCGGCTTTTTTATATATTTTGCAAGATTGGTTTATAAAAAAGAGTTACTTGAAAATATACCTACTTGGCGTAATGCTCTTTGGATTTTTGTTTATTTAGCTGGGTTATGTATTTTTACAAGATATGGATCTTTTGGGAGTGGTCTTAAAGTCATTCCTGAAGGTATCGACTATGTTCTTTTAGCAATATTTTCTGTTGTTATTATGTATATTTCAAAAGCAACTATGTTACCACCAGAAGTTGCGGAAAAAAACATCAATTTAATATTATCAGGGCATGGTGGTATCGTAGAAACAGAACTGCAACAGAAGTCTTTATCAAATGGCTAAATTAGAAAACATAACCAATTGTTAACCCAAAATCTGGTTGATACTTACCTTCTTGTTTATTTATTTCATCTATGGCGTTATTCCAATCTGGATTAGCAGATTTTACTAAAGGTAAGTTTTTTTTATCAATATAGTTGGTTTTATTTTTAATGCCACCACCCATATAAGCTGAAACAGTTAAATTAGAGTCCCATATAAAACGATAACCAACAGAAACAGAACCTGTACAATAATTTATGTTTGAATTAACTGTTAAGTCATAGTCGGATAGATTTATTTCAGACTGTGTCATGGTTATTTTACTTGAAAGAAATGGCCCTACTATTTTTTCAGAAAAAAAATAGTAACGTAAAAAATAAGAACCACTGTATATTGTTCTAGAAGCATTGATAGAATTATTTGAATACACCTTCTGCTTATACATTTCGAAAGATACACCATTCGAAATGTTTTTTACCAATCCAATTTCTAAATTAAGACCTAATCCTTGATTGATCATTAACATAGGATTAAATTCGATCACTACGGGCTCAAAACTATGAGCCTGAAACTGAAATGAATTGAAAGCAAACAAAAGCAATGATTTTTTTAAAACTTTCATAATAATTTATATTCCTTAAAACATTGGACATTGTTCAATGCTATTGTTGAATGATATAACAAAATTAATGAATATGGAAAATGTTTTTGTTTTAAAATTAGGGGAATTATGAAGACCATAAAGAATATTAAAAAATTTTATTATGAAGTGACGATAAAAGAACAACATTTGGATACATTTGGCCATGTTAATAATGCTGTTTACTTACAACTATTAGAAGAAGCACGCTGGGAGTTTATTACTGAAAATGGTTATGGATTAAAAGAAATACAGTCTTTAAAAAAGGGACCAGTTATTTTAGACACTAATATAAAATTTATCCGTGAAATAAAACTAAGAGAAAAAATTATAATTGAAACTTTCTGTACTGAATTAAAGCCTAAAATAATAAAAATTAAACATTTTATTCGAAATATTGAAAACCAGACTTGTACAGAAGCGGAATTCATCATGGCTTTTATGGATTTAGAAACAAGAAAAATAATTAATCAACCTCTTGAATGGATAAAAGCATTAGGTATAGAACTTACTGATGAACGAGTTTAATTATGATAAGTAATATTTTTTCTGTCAAAGATAAAAAAATATTAATAACAGGAGCTTCTGCTGGGCTAGGTGCGCATTATGCTCGCATTTTATCTCAAGCTGGGGCGCATTTAATATTAACTGGAAGAAGAGAAGAGTTATTGATAAAGCTAGCAAAAGAAATCGAAACAATAAATACAAATGTGAGTATTTTTCCGTTAGATATTTTAGATTTTGCAACAGTTGAAAAGAAAATGCAGCAAATATTTGATGAAAAAAACGGCATCGATGTGTTAATTAATAATGCTGGTTTTTCTCCCAAAATAAAAAAAACAGTATTTGAAAATAATCTTTCAGATTGGGATCAAATAATTGATACAAATCTGAAAAGTATGTGGTTCCTTACAAAAATAACAGCGCAAGATATGCAAAAACGGAATATTATTGGAAGTATTATAAATATATCTTCAACTGTTGCAAATAGAAGTCGTTTAGGTAATCCTATTTATGGTATATCAAAAGAAGCCGTTGTTTCGTTGACTAAGAAATATGCTTTGGAATTTGCTAAATTCAATATAAGAGTCAATGCAATAGCACCAGGTTTTTTTGAAACCGATATTAATAGGCATTTTATAAACTCTACACAAGGACAAGAAGTAATTGCTCGGACTATACCATTTAGTAGAATCGGAAGATATGATGAATTAAATGGAGTTATATTTTTATTAGCTTCAAATGCCTCATCTTATATGACAGGAGAATGTATTTATATTGATGGTGGCTATATTATCAATTCTATTTCTTAATAAAAGGATTTAAATGAAAAAGTTATTATTATTAGCAACAGTAGGAGTTTTTTCCTTTTCAGGAATTAATGTTAATGCTTCCGAAATGGATCATTCTATGCACCATGCAAAAGAAGTAGATCCCACAGAAGAACGCTTTAGCGAATCTATTAAAAATTTAAACTTTGTGAAAAAATCTCAGATTATAAAACTTAAAGATGGTGACTCTTTTACTTTAACAGCATCAATAGTAAAACAAAAAATTGGAAATAAAGTTATTAAAAGATATGCTTATAATGGTAGTATTCCTGGGCCGCTTATTGTTGTTCCCAAAAATGCTAAAATAAAGCTTAAATTTATTAATCAAACAGATTCCGACCAAACTTTGCATTCACATGGTTTAAGACTAGATTATCGCTTTGATGGTGTTGTAGGTTTAGGACAAAAAGCTCCCATAAAACCAGGCGAAACATTTGAATATGAATTGTTTTTTCCAGATGCAGGGGTTTATTGGTACCATCCACATATTCGTGAAGATTATTCACAAGACTTGGGATTATATGGAAACTATTTAGTCAAAGACAATCTTAAAGAAGAACCTTTTAACAAACAAATATCTCTCGTGTTAGATGATATTTTGCTTAGTAAAGATGCTCAACCCTATTTTAAAAACTTTGCGAATTATGCTGCGATGGGGCGCTATGGGAATGTGATGCTTATTAATGGCGTACCAAATTATGTGACTGAAGTTAATAAAGGAGATATTGTCAGATTTTACTTAACTAATACAGCTAATACGAGAACTTTTAATTTTAAAATTCCAAATGCTAAAATAAAATTAATTGCAGGTGATGCCAGTAATTATGAAAAACAAACTTGGGTAGATAGTATTATTATATCTCCCTCTGAAAGATATACTATCGATGTCCTTTTTGATAAAGAAGGAACATATCAAATTGAAAGTTTAAGCCCAAATAAAAATCATAAATTAGGGACAGTGAAAGTAAGTAAACAAAAATCTAAAAAAGATTATTCTAATGAATTTTTAAAATTAGCTGAAGATGAAGAATTAAAGACAGAAATAAATAAAATAAAATCTAACTTTAGTAAAAAACCAGATAAAAAGTTATTACTGACTGTAAAAATGGACATGAGTCATGCAGAAGAAAATCCTCCTGAAATTGAATGGGAAGATACCATGTCACAAATGAATTCAATGATGACGACAAAAGATGTCATATGGCAAATAAAAGATTTAGAAACAAATAAAATAAATATGGATATTTATTGGAAATTTAAAAAAGGAAATTATTATAATATTAGTATTTATAATGATCCTAAATCAAATCATCCCATGCAACACCCTATACATTTTCATGGGCAACGTTTTCTAATACTTTCTCGAAATGGTGTTAAAACAACAAACTATACCTGGAAAGACACAGTCTTAGTAAAAACAGGAGAGACAGTTGAAATTTTGCTGGAAGCATCTAATGTTGGAAAATGGATGTCTCACTGTCATATAGCTGAACATTTAACATCAGGTATGATGATAGGTTTTGATGTAGAAGAATAAACTATCATTTTAACTATTGCATTTACTATATTTTTCTCGATAAAACAGTCTTAAACTCACTACATATAAAATAGCAATAGTTATTCCATAAATCCCTAAATTTATATTATTTAAATTGGAGTAAATAAATGATAGTGATTGTGTAAATAAAGCAATAATAAGTAATAAAATAAAGTTTTTAATTGCTGCAATTGAACCTAGGCCAATATTTTCACAGTTTAAAACTTCCCGATATAAAGGGGCGCTTATTATTGCTGCTCCTAAAGAGTAAATTGAAAATGGAAGTAGAATAAAAAAATAATCTTGTCCAAAAATGAAAGGCAATATAAAACTTAATATTAATCCAAAAACAATGAAGTAGCTGCCAAAGTATATTATTTTTTCAGTGGTTGAAAATTTTAACTTTAAA
>CAYSZE010000227.1:0-7189 GCA_964435255.1 uncultured Oligoflexia bacterium | reverse complement strand
CCGTCGAAGTCCGCATTAAAAGCCTGACAAACGAGCGGATGTAACTGAATCGCTTTTCCTTCAATAAGAACTGGTTCAAAAGCTTGAATACCTAAACGGTGCAAAGTTGGTGCACGGTTTAGAAGAACAGGATGCTCTTTTGTACATTCTTCCAACAAGTCCCAAACTTCTGGACGTTCTTTTTCAACCATTTTTTTCGCACTTTTAATGGTTGAAACGTAGCCTCTTTCTTCAAGCTTATTGAAGAGAAATGGTTTAAACATTTCAAGTGCCATAAGTTTAGGGAGACCACATTGGTGTAAACGTAGTTCAGGACCTGCCACAATAACGGAACGGCCCGAGTAGTCCACACGTTTTCCAAGAAGGTTTTGGCGGAAACGACCGCTCTTTCCTTTTAACATGTCAGAAAGGGAACGTAGTGGGCGTTTATTAGGACCAGTGAAGACTTTTCCACGCCGGCCATTATCAAATAGAGCGTCGATAGCTTCTTGCAACATTCTTTTTTCGTTACGAACGATAATTTCTGGTGCATTTAATTCTATTAAACGTAACAAACGATTGTTACGGTTGATCACGCGCCGGTATAAATCGTTTAAGTCAGAAGTGGCAAAACGGCCACCATCCAAAGGAACTAAAGGACGAAGATCTGGTGGTAATACAGGAATAACTGATAACATCATCCATTCAGGACGGTTATCACTCATGGTAAACGCACCAACCACTTTTAAACGTTTGATTAGTTTTTTACTTTGTGCATCAGAAGTCGTGTTCAATAGTGATTCTTTAAGCTGTTCAGACAATTCAAAGACATCGACGGATTGTAACATTTCCAGCAAGGCAGCGGCACCAATACCAACGCGGAAAGCGTTGTTGCCTAATTCACGAATTTTTGCTGCAAAACGTTCTTCTGAGATCAGTTCATGTTTCTTTAAGTCGGAGGAACCAGGATCAAGAACAATATATGATTCACAATAAAGAACTTTTTCAAGATCTTTAAGCGAGATATCAACAACACAACCAATACGAGATGGTAAACTTTTTAAAAACCAAATGTGTGCCACGGGGCTGGCAAGGTTGATATGTCCAAGACGTTCGCGCCGTACTTTACTTTCTATAACTTCCACACCACATTTTTCACAAACTGTGCCGCGGTGTTTTTTTCTTTTATATTTTCCACAGATACATTCAAAATCGCGAACGGGACCAAATATTTTACCACAAAATAATCCATCACGCTCAGGTTTAAATGTTCTATAGTTGATTGTTTCTGGTTTTTTAACTTCACCATACGACCAGCTTCTAATGCGTTCAGGAGAAGCAAGGCCAATTTTAACTGCACTAAAACTCAAAGGATCTACAGGTTTTTCGAAGAAACTGTAAACATCTTTGGAACCTTCATTCATATTCATGCTTAAACTCCTTCAAGTTATTGGATTTCACGGACATCGCGTTGAAGATCATCTAAACTGATTTCATTTTCATCGCGAATAAGGCTGACATCCAATGCAAGCGATTGCATTTCTTTGACAAGAACGTTGAAAGACTCTGGTAAACCAGGGAGCATCATGTTCTCACCTTTTACAACTGCTTCGTACATCTTTGTACGACCTGCGATATCATCCGATTTCACAGTTAAAAACTCTTGAAGAGTATAGGCAGCTCCATACGCTTCCATAGCCCACACTTCCATTTCTCCGAGTCTTTGACCACCAAATTGCGCTTTACCGCCAAGAGGCTGTTGCGTAACAAGGCTGTATGGTCCAATAGAACGGGCGTGAATTTTTTCATCCACAAGGTGGTGTAGACGGAGAACGTACATGACACCAACGGTAACGGGACGGTTGAATTTTTCACCTGTGCGACCATCATAAAGAGTCACTTGTCCAGAGCGATCGAGATCAGCGAGTTCGAGATATTTAAAGATTTCTTCTTCTTCAGCACCATCAAACACAGGGTTTGAAAGAGTGACGCCTTCTTTGTATTTGCGCACAAATTGCCGTAATTCTTCGTTTGAACACGACTTCACAAATTCGTGGACAGAAGGATCGTCCCATACTTTGCAAATGTATTCTTCTAATTCGTGACGAGGAGCTGCTTTTTCTAGCATGTCATTGATTTTTTGTCCTATGCCACGTGCTGCCCAGCCAAAGTGTGTTTCCATAATTTGACCGATATTCATACGAGAAGGAACACCAAGTGGACTTAATACAATGTCCACAGGTTGGCCGTTTTCAAGGTATGGCATATCTTCGATTGGTACAATTTTAGAGATCACCCCTTTGTTACCATGGCGACCTGCAAGTTTATCTCCCACTTGCAAACGACGTTTGATGGCAACGTAAACTTTTACCATTTTGATTACGCCTGGAGGCAATTCGTCACCACGTTTTGCCCGCGCAATTTGCGCTTCCGTCATTTCACGCACGAGAGCTATTTTCTCGTTCATCGATTTTTTAATTTTTGCGAGAAGTGCGCTTTTATCGGAGCTAACAACTTCTAGTGATTTAACTTGTTCAATTGACATTCCTGCGAATGCTTCTTTTTGAATTTTATCGCCTGAAGACACTTTATAATGTTGGCCTTCGTGTTTCGTTTCGAAACTAACAGCTGCAATTTCATTTACAAAAAGAGTTTCAAGCTTTTCTACAGTCGATTTGCGAATGATTTGAATACGATCGCGTTCGTCTTTTTTCAATTTCGCAATTTCTTGTTCTTGAACTTGGATCATACGACTATCAAGTTCAGCACCTTCACGGGAGAAAACTTTTGCACCAATGACAGTTCCTTGCACTCCTGGTGGCACACGCAAAGAAGTATCACGGACGTCAGCTGCTTTTTCACCGAAAATAGCGCGGAGAAGTTTTTCTTCTGGGGTTAATTGGGTTTCTGCTTTTGGAGTGAGTTTACCGACGAGAATATCGCCAGGCTTCACTTCAGCGCCAATGCGTACTACACCAGCATCGTCTAAGTCTTTTAAAGACTCATCGCTGACATTTGGAATATCAGATGTGATTTCCTCTTTGCCAAGTTTGGTATCACGGCTAATACATTCAAACTCTTGAATATAGACAGAAGTATAGAGGTCTTCACGCACAATACGTTCAGAAACGACAATACCGTCTTCGTAATTATAACCATTCCAAGGGAGGAATGCGACAACCACGTTTTGGCCCAAAGCTAACTCGCCCATTTCTGTTGCGAAACCGTCAGCAATGATGTCACCTTTTTCTACTTTATCGCCAACTTTAACAATTGGTTTTTGATTGACACAGGTATCAACGTTGGAGCGCGTGAATTTCACTAGAGTATAAATATCAACTTCAGATGCCACTTCTGTAATGTCAGAAGAAACTTCGTTGGCTTTAATAACGACACGTTCTGCATCCACTGAAATAACTGTACCAGCACGGCGTGCAACCACAGTCACACCAGAGTCTGCAGCCACAGTTCTTTCCATACCTGTACCAATAAGCGGCGCTTTTGTACGTAATAAAGGAAGACCTTGGCGTTGCATGTTCGCACCCATGAGGGCACGGTGCGCGTCGTCATTTTGTAAGAACGGAATTAAGGAAGCTGCGACAGAAACCGCTTGGTTAGTGGCGACATCCATTAAGTCTACTTCTTCAGCAGTATAAATATTTGTTTCTCCAGAACTGCGTGCATTTAAGAGTTCTGCAGAATTAATTTTATTTTCAGTATCAGCTTTGATACGTGCTTGTGCGATTACATGATCGCGCCATTCATCAGTAGAAGAATAGTAACGCACTTCATCTGTTGGTGAACGATCAACAACCGTACGATAAGGTGTTTCAATAAATCCGTATTTATTTACTTGCGCAAAGGATGCAAGAGAAACAATAAGACCAATGTTAGGACCTTCAGGCGTTTCAATTGGACAAATACGACCGTAATGAGTTGGGTGTACGTCACGCACTTCGAAACCAGCTCTTTCACGGGATAGACCGCCAGGCCCAAGGGCGGATAAACGTCGTTTATGATAAACTTCTGCAAGTGGATTGGTTTGATCCATAAACTGACTTAATTGGGAAGAACCAAAAAATTCTTTCACAACCGCAGTGACAGGTTTTGCATTGACAAGATCATGTGGCATAAGGCTGTCTAAATCTTGTAATTGCAGTCTTTCTTTGATAGCGCGTTCAATTCTTGTAAGGCCGATGCGGTATTGATTTTCAAGCAATTCACCCACCGCACGCACACGGCGGTTACCTAAATGGTCAATATCGTCAACTTTAATTTTACCACTGCGGACATCTAGGAGGCGTTTCACTGTGCCAATGATGTCTTCACGGGTTAATGTGCGGTAGTCGATATCAATATTATTTAAATCGAGTTTTTCATTTAATTTTAAACGACCTACACGAGAGAGATCGTATCTATCTTTTTCAAAAAATAAGTTTTGGAAAAGATTACTTGCATTTTCTAGTGTTGGTGGATCACCAGGACGCATTCTACGATAAATTTCAAGTAAAGCTTCTTCAGTGTTAAGGGTTTTATCAACCATTAAGGTATCACGGAAGGAAGAGTCGACGTTTAAATCGTCGATAAATAAAATTTGAAATTTTGAAATTCCTTTTAGCATGATTGCTTCAAGAATTTTTTCTGAAATATCAGTATTAATTGGAAATAGAACTTCACCAGTATCTTCGTCGATGATGTCTTGCCCAATAATTTTACCAATAAGTTCTTCTTGTGGGAAGTGAAGTTCTTCCACACCAGCTGCTTTTAATTGTTTGATATGTAAAGCGGTAATTTTACGGTTGCGTTTGACAAGTGTGTTGTTTGGATTTTTAGGATCCATAATATCACTTGAAGCACGTTGTCCACGCAAGCGATCGAGGTCAACTTTGCGATAAAATTGTCCTTCACGATTAATAATAGTTTCGCATTCATAAAACGTCCCAAGCAATTCTTCTGTTGTGTAGCCAAGTGCTTTTAACAGAACTGTTGCAGGCATTTTTCTCCGACGGTCGATACGGCAATAAAGAATATCTTTTGTATCGAATTCGAAATCTAACCAAGAACCACGGTAAAGAATGATACGAGCAATATAAAGGAATTTACCAGATGATAAGGTTTTACCTTTATCATGGTCAAAAAAGACACCAGGTGAACGGTGTAACTGTGATACCACCACGCGCTCAGTACCATTGATAATAAAGGTACCATTTTGCGTCATTAGTGGAATTTCACCAAAATAAACTTCTTGCTCTTTAAATCCACGAATAGATTTAACACCTGTTTCATGATCGACATCCCAAATGATTAAGCGGATGAGAACCTTAACAGGAGCAGCATATGTCATGCCTTTAGAACGACACTCTTCAACAGTGTACTTAGGTTCATCTAAAGAGTAACTGACAAATTCAACAGAAGCTGTTGCATCAAAATCTTGTACGGGAAATACGCTTTTGAACACACCCTGTAAACCCGCTTCAATGCGAGTATCAGCGGAATCTGTTCCTTGAAGAAATTCAGCGTACGACTTCTTTTGAATGTCAATTAGGTTGGGCATTCCAATGATAGGTTTTACTTTAGCAAAAGAACGACGGTGACGGACGAAGCTAGATGCCAGATTGGCCATATTGAGTCCTCTGCGTAAAAAGAAAGGATGCTAATATAAAATTGCTAAATAACGCGGCTTGAGTTCACATGAGTAACCATACGTGAACAGAACAAAGCTCACAATATTAGCACAACAGCAAAAGTCAAGCCATAGAACAATTTGTTCAATAGCTTGACTCTTAAGCAAACAAAACTGAAGAAGCAATATATTTAATATTACTTAACTTCGATTGTTGCGCCAACAGCTGTAAGTTTTTTCTTGATGTCTTCAGCTTCTGCTTTAGTAACGCCAGCTTTAAGAGATTTTGGAGCGCCTTCAACAAGATCTTTAGCTTCTTTAAGACCAAGACCAGTGATTGCACGAACTTCTTTAATAACGTCAAGTTTTTTGTCGCCAGAAGCTTTTAATACAACTTCAAATTCAGTTTGTTCAGCAGCAGCAGCACCTGCAGCAGGAGCAGCAGCCATCATAGCAACTGGAGCAGCAGCAGATACGCCAAATTTGTCTTCTAATTCTTTAACAAGCTCAGCTGCTTGGATAAGAGTTAAGTTTTCGATGTAAGAAATGAATTGTTCTTTAGTAATAGACATTGCGAGTCCCTTAAAAATTAAGTTTCATAGCGAAACGATTAGATTAAACACAAAATAAATACACAAACGAGCAAAGCTTGTTAACCGGCTTTTTTATCTTTAATGGCGTTAAGAACTTGTACCAAGTTTCTAGGAACACCATTGAGTACATTGAGAAGCCCACGGTGTGGTGCAACCATAGTACCGATAAGTTGGCCAAGAAGTACTTCGCGTGAAGGTAAAGAAGCGAGTTGCTCAACTGCTTTAGGTGTTAATAAGGATTTCTCCATATACCCACCAACAATTTTAAGTTTCTCAAATTTCTTTGCGGATTCAGAAAATACTTTTGCAGCAGCTGCGGAATCACCGTAAGAAAAAACAATACCCATTTGGCCTTTGAAAAGATCTGAAATAACGTTTTCATCTCTTCCTTCAACCGCTTTTTGCGCAATTGTATTTTTTACTACATGAAAATCAGCTTGGACTGCTTTGAGTTCACGACGCATTGCCGTAAGCTCTTCCACTGTCATTCCTGAGTAATTAGCTAGGAACACAGCGCCAGATTTGTCGAGTGCTTCTACAACACTGTCGCGCCACTGGACTTTAGCGTTACGATCCAAGAGAGTGCCTCCCCTAAGTTATTCGTAGTCCCACAGGCAAAATGGAAAGACGAGGTTAATAAACCGCAGGGGTCAAAGTCTATGCGGGGATTATATGTGAGCTATTTTTGCGCACATGACCAGCAGTCTGAGACCCTTACGAAACAAAATTAAACTTTATATTCAACAGGATCTATGCAAACAGAAGGAGTCATAGTCGCACTTACATAAACAGATTTAATGTAAGTTCCTTTTGCTGCAGCTGGTTTTGCTTTTACAATAGCATCAATAAATGCTTTTGCGTTTTCTTCAATTTTCTTAGCTTCGAAAGAAACTTTTCCAACTGGAGCTTGAATAATACCAGCTTTATTTACTTTAAATTCAACACGACCAGCTTTCGCTTCTTTGACCGCATTTTTTAAATCTTGAGTTACAGT
>CAYSZE010000226.1:0-4864 GCA_964435255.1 uncultured Oligoflexia bacterium | reverse complement strand
TCCCTGCTGCTCATGAATGCGATAATTCAAAAGTGGTTCCATTATGATCGCTATTTTTTCCCCATTTTTTAATATTTTTAACCAAGCATTTAAATCCTCATTAGTTGGAAAATCATCATCGAATAAATCCTTTAATAAACTTGATTTTCTGCTCATATAACTTGGACAAGGAAGAAAATTTCCATACTCAAGAAAAACAGGTAAAATGGAATTTAAATCACCGATTAACAATTCACCTTTTTTTTCAAGAGAAAATTTGTATAAAAAATTATAATTTTTATTTTTTACAATATTTTTTTCTGAATTTAAAAAATTTAATTGGGTAAAAACATTATTAATATCTGGGTTATTTATTAAAACATTATATTGTTTCTCAATTATTTTATCAGAATAAATATCATCTGCATGATATATAGCTATATATTTACCATTTGTTTTTTCAATTGCATTTGAAATATTCTTAGTGTATCCAACATTTTTATCATTTCTAAAAAATTTTACTCTAGAATCTTTTCGACAAAACTCACTAAGTATATTAGAAGTGTTATCAGTGGAGCAGTTATCTGAAACAACAATTTCAATATTTGGATATGTCTGGTTTAACAAACTATCAATTGTAAATTTAATAAATTTGCCACAATTATATGATGGAATAGCAATAGAAACCAGATCGTTCATATATTTCCTTTATAAACTAAAAATTAATCATATAAACAAATTAAAATGATGAATATAGATTAATAATTTGTTTAATAATTATTTCTTCATTGTATTCAAGTAAAAATTTATTATAAGCATTAAGTCTTAATTCCTCCATCAATCCCTTATTTAAATAAAGTTTTTTTATTGCAGCACTTAGATCATCAACTGACTTAACATTTACCAATATTCCCGTTTTCATATCCTCAACAATTTCATTGCAACCAGGAACATTGCTTGTTATGATTGGTCTTCCACATGCTGCAGCTTCAATAAGGGCTTTGGGCAAACCTTCCCTATATGATGGCAAACATACCATAGTAGCTTGTTTAAATAAATCTTTCATATTTTTCTGATAACCTAGAAATTTGACTGAAGGAATAGCTAAAGAAATTTGTTCAACTTCATGCTTTGTAAGCGAAGATGGATTACCAATATCAATATCGCCAGAAATCCAAATTTCATGTGGAAAGTTTTCTTCTAAAAGAAGCTTTGATGCATTACAAATTTCATAAATACCTTTTTCTTTTATTAATCTAGCAGGAACCAATATAATAGGAAAAGATTGATTTATTGGAAGATCTTCAAAATAATTAAAATCAAATTGAGAAACACCACTCCCCTTAATTAAATATAAATTTTTATCTCGAATTTTTAATTCAGTTTTGAAAAAATTATAATCTACATTATTTTGAATAATTAATCTCGAATTTTTTCCATTAAATAAGAAGCGATAAATTAAAATCACAAAATATTTTATCACTCTTACATAAATAGCTTGTGAAATAAAAATTGTACCCAAACCTGATACTGCAAAAACAACTTTTTTATTTAATAGACGTAGCGGAATACCACAAAATATTATAGGAATAATAGTGACTAGATGAAAAATTTTATCCATTTTAGATATTTTAAAACCTAAAATAAATATCTTCAATAAATCCAATATCCGAATTTTTGCCCTTGAAAAGGGTAGGTAATAAAACTTTATATTATAGTCATTCAATATTTTTTCTTCACTTTTTGTTATTTCAGGGGCAAATAAAGAAACTTCTCCATTAAGTTTTAGAATTTCACGTGCAATATTAATTCTATGTGATATAAAAAAATTTGTATTATTAATAATAAAAGCAATATTAATTTTCATGTATAATTTTTACCATTTGTAATTAAATTATAAATTAATTTAAATTTTGACAAATAACATTCTTCAGAAAATAATGATTTAGCTCGAAGAAAATTCATTTCCCCATATTTTTTTAAAATATTTTTATCAAAGAATTGTATTATTCTTTCTGCTAATAATTCAGGATTTCTTTCCAAAACAATTTGCATATTATCGTCACCTAAAAATTCTTTTGGATTTGCATGATAGTTTAGAGTAATACAAGGTACTGCTGAAATCATAGCTTCCCCTAAAGCATTAGGCATCCCCTCTACCATGGATGTAATTAAAAAAATATCATGTTTTATAATTTCCTTATCTACGTCTTTAAAATAGCCTTTAAAAAAAATATTTTTTTCTAAGCCAAAATTTTTTACCATTTGAACTAAATTTATATACTCTGGACCTTCTCCAAATATTGAGACATTAAAATTAATATTTTTTTCTTTTAAAATATTAAAAGCTTTTAAAGCGATTGGATAGTCTTTTATTTTTATAAGTCGACCAATCATTATAATTTTTAATAAATTACTGTCAGATTGATTCTTGTTTATAATATTACTTTCTTTTATTATATTTCCAAGATTATAAATGGGCTTTTTATACTTAAAAAATGCTTTTTTCCATGCTTCTTTTGCATCAATAGTTTGAACTATTAAACTGTTTGAAAAATAGGCGTAAATTAAATTTAGCATTGAAAATTTAAAGTACCTGTATAAAACATTCTTAGTTGAGTATTTTAGATAATATTCAGGGTGTGTTCTTTCAAAGGGAATCCAACGAATTTTCCCTAGAAGTTTAAAGAGTAAACAATATTTATGATCATGCGCTAAAAAACTAATAACAATATTTTTATTAGCTTCAAATAAAATTTTAAATATTTCAGTAGAATATTTTCCACTTGGACAGTACTTATAGAAGTGGTTTTTATCTATTTCTTTACATAAAAACATTACTGAAAAACCATTTTCAATAAGTGTTTGCGCCTGCATAAGAATTTGTTTTTCAGCACCGCCACCCGACTTTATATAAGAGAAAGCAAAATAAATAACTTCATCTTTATTATATTCCATAAAACTACCATAGCAAAAGTACTTGTATAAAGTATTAAATAATTATGTACAATTAAATTCAAAATTTATTAGTATATTCTTGATACCAGTTTAAAAATAAATTTAACCCTTCTTCAATACTAGTTTTAGGAGAAAATTGAATATCATTATTTAAATTTGTAATATCCGCATAAGTTGCAGGAACATCGCCTGGCTGTATGTCTTCATGAATTATAATTGCTTTTTTATTAAAAAATGATTCCATTTTATTTAGTAGTTCTTTAACATAAATTGGCTTATTGTTTCCAATATTATAAACTCGATAAGGACTTGAGCTACCTGATGGAATAGGCTGATTTGAATTCCACCCGACAAGTGGTTTAGGTTTGTGTTCACAAAGACGAATAATACTTTCAGATATATCATCAACAAAAGTAAAATCTCTTAGCATATCTCCGCGATTAAATAATTTTAAAGGTTTATCATTTTTGATAGCATCGGCAAATAAATACATTGCCATATCTGGGCGTCCCCAAGGACCATAAACTGTGAAGAATCTTAGTCCAGTGCATGGCAATTGAAATAGATGTGAGTAGGTATGAGCAAGCAATTCATTACTTTTTTTAGTTGCAGCATAAAGACTTATAGGATGATCAACAGAGTCATCTTCATGAAAAGGTAGTTTGGTATTGTTTCCATAAACACTACTGCTCGATGCATATATGAGATGTTCAATAGAATTATGCCGGCAACATTCAAGAATATTGATAAAACCTTCTAAATTAGACTTTAAATACGCATGAGGATTTTCCAGGCTATATCTCACTCCAGCTTGAGCTGCTAAATTAATCACAACTTCAAATTTCTGCTCTTTAAAAAGAATTTCTAAATCTTTTAAATCACATATATCCATTTTAGAAAATTTGAAATTTTCAGATTTTTTTTGCTGATGCAATTCTTGTAATCTATTTTTTTTTAAACTTACATCATAATAATCATTTAAATTATCAATACCAAATACTTTATAATTTTTATCTAACAAATTTTTTGTTACATGATAGCCAATAAAACCTGCTGCGCCAGTTACTAGAATCTTTTTCAAATTAAACCTCACTAGTAAATATTTTTATTTTGAATATTTCATATTTTTAATTACTACTTCTACAAAATTTTCTGCATTAAATTTATCCAATTTATCATTTAAAACAAATTTTTTTATATTCTCTAAATAAGCAAAATATTCAACATCACTCATATTAACCATATATTTATAAATTTCATTAAAATCTTTGAAATCCCGATAGTCAATAAAACAATTTTCAGGTATATATTTTTTAATATTAATTTCACCTAAATATATAGGAACACACAAAGCAAAAAAAGAATCAAATATTTTCTCAGTAATATAACCTGAAATGTTTTTTGCATTTTCGTAGCAAATAGAAAATTTATATTTCTCTAAAGTTTCTCTTTTAGAATTTACTTTACCTTTATAAACAGAAATATTTTTTTTTAAAAAATTTGGCAATATTTTGTCTCTATCTAATTTATTTAACACTTTAAAGGCAAACTTATTCTTTAAAAATGGGTTAAAGAAATTGTAAAACACTCCTGCATCCCATCCAGTACCGTATAAGTCAAAATCTAACATACTGTTTTTTTCAAACCAATTAATCGCTTTAATTCTTTCTGAATATAATTCCCTTTTATCATAATTAATTTTATTTCCAGAAATCATCGCACAAAGCTTTTCTTTATTTTCTCCTCCAATATTTAATTCTCTTGGCACCTGATTAGGCCAATAAAATTTCACATATTTTTCATTATCAACCAGTTCTGGATTCCATGTGAATATTTTATCAAAATACTCGTGATTCTTTTTTATCCAATTATTTTTTTTAATAATTTCACATTCAAAAATTACTAAATTTAAACTCTTATTTAAACT
>CAYSZE010000225.1:0-4346 GCA_964435255.1 uncultured Oligoflexia bacterium | reverse complement strand
GAAGAAAAATAACAAGCAGCTGCCAGACAAGAAGAAGCGGCAGCACGAGTAGCAGAAGCGGCAGCTAAAGCGGCAGTAGAGGCTGCTAAAGAAGAAGAAGCAGCAGCTGAAGCAGAAGAAGCAGCAGCCGAAGCAGAAGAAGCGGCAGCCCAAGCTGAAGAAGCAGCAGCCCAAGCTGAAGAAGCAGCAGCCCCAGCGGAAGAAGCAGCAGCCCCAGCAGAAGAAGCAGCAGCCCCAGCAGAAGAAGCGGCAGCCCCAGCGGAAGAAGCAGCAGCCCCAGCGGAAGAAGCAGCAGCCCCAGCGGAAGAAGCAGCAGCCCCAGCGGAAGAAGCAGCAGCCCCAGCAGAAGAAGCGGCAGCCCCAGCGGAAGAAGCGGCAGCCCCAGCGGAAGAAGAAATTTCGATAGAGACAGAGTCCGCTGCGCAACCAAGTTCTGTTGCTGCAGATGAAGAAACTATCGATTTTGCAGCAGAAAATAATTCTATCCAAACTTCTGAAACGCAAGAAAATGCTAATAGTGCAGCAAGTGCTGTTTCTGAAGAAGCTCCCTTAGAAATAAGTGATAATTCTGAGAATATCTCAGAAACGGCGGCTGTGAGCCAGGAAGGTGAACAAACAGAAACTTTAGTTGAGAATTCAGAAAATACTGAAGAATCTCCCTTAGAAGTCGATGAGTCATCAGATGCTAATTTAACTGTTGAAAGTGGTTCGGCAGAAACATCTGAAACAGCAGAAACACCTCCGCTAGAAATGGCTGGTAGTGATAGCGATGTGCAGAGTGAAGAAACCACAAACACTGAAATGAGCGAAACGGAAGCTGTGGAAGAGCCTCCGTTAGAGATAGCAGGTGCTGAAGCTACACCATCTGCTATTGCGAACGAATCGGCTACAGAAGAACCTCCCATGCAAGAAGCAAATTTGAGCGAGGATCAAGCTTCTGTAGGGGAGGAAGTCATGAAAGACGAAGAAATTCCGGCCGCTGAAACAGCACCTACTGAAATTTCTGAGACACCTGTAGACACAGCAGCAGGGCAAGAACAAGAACAGACAGCAGAAGCTTCGCCAGAAGCAACTCCAGCAGTAGAAATGAAAGAATTAGATATAGTTGATGACACTGCCGAGTCAGCTGATCCCCCCGCTACAGAATCTGCGGATGCTGATATTAAAGTTGCAACACCAGAAGAACTGACAAGTGATTCACCTCAACCCATAGATCATGGTTTGGGCGAAGATACAACGGTTAGTAATATTGCTCCTACCCAAAATATGAATTCTGACAGTAGTGGAGAGATAGCGGAAGAAACGGCTCCCATTGGTCTAGATGATGATGTAAAACCGACGAATAGTTTGACAGGCACGAATAAAACGTCAATTCAAGTGCGTGGCAAATATTTTATGGTGATCTTGTCAGATGGGTCTGATTTTAGAATCCCTTTTAGAACTATTCAAGTGGGTAAAGTATTAGAGATGCAAATTGAAGACGAAGTCTTTATTGTTGAAAATATCGACGGTAAATTGCAAGTTAAATATGGTGATTTTGAGATGCACGTGCCTTTATCCCATGGTTCTGAGAGCGATGATACGACTGAGGGAGCTGCTTAGTTTTAGCTATTTTTTCTACTATTTCTTGAATTTGAATCATTAAATGAGAATTTTCTTCTGTCCAAATAAGTTTTTTTGGAAAATTTTTATTGTACCATTTTATTTTTATAGCTGTTCTTTTGGCATAAACTTCATCATTCATCATACCAAAATGTTCCCAATAGTATTCTTTTTTGCCAATATGGACTGTGAAATCTGGATAATAGGTTTTTCCCTCTGCCGATAATGGCTTTTCATAAGTAAATAAAATGTTTTTTTCTTTTAGTTTTTCGGCAATAAATACTTCACTTTTACTTCTCACTTTTAAGCCAAAAGAAGTTAATACTTGAGGGCTGCCGAAAGGACTACTTTTTTTATTTTTAAAGAGGGGAGAATTTTTTTTAGTTTTTTTTCTAAAAAATATAAAATTTTTCCTATTGTGAATAATTTCTGTTGTGTAAAAAAAAGTTTTTCTTAATAATAGGAAGCTTTTTGTAATTAAAAATAGGGTTAATATTATTAAACTTAAATAAAATAATATTTTTTCGTTAATAAAAGAATTTTTGCTTTTAATAAACAAAATAATAGTGAATAAGGTTAGAAAAAAGTAATTAATAGCTCTTGCTATTAATAAATCTGTTTTAAATAAAAAATACAATATTAAAAATGAGTTTAATGAATAAATTAAACATGCCATTAATTCATTAGAAAAAATTATCTGAGTTAAACTAGGTAACATCCTTGTTTCCTGTTTAGAAAAAAACTTAATACATACTGCTCAGGGTTTATATTTTTTGACTAAAAGATACCCTGAAACTGTACAAAGAATAATGGAAGCAAATACATCTATCGGCCAATGTGCTTGCGAATAAATCCTAGTAAAACCGACAAACATAGCCAAGGGCAAAGTGACTATCGCATACTTTTTCCCATAACGTAGCGACAAGAAAATAGCGCCAGAAAAAGCACCTGAGGTGTGTCCACTGGGAAAACTCATAGAGCCACCACGTGGGCGCAGATCACTTATTCCAAAAACTTGGCTCAAACCAAGTTTAAAAGCCCATGTAATTCCTAAAATAACAATAAGCATTTTGATCATTTGCACTGCACCCTCTTTATCTTTTTTCCAGAGAACTGGAACTAAGACGTAGACAGGGATAGCAATTTGAATAATAGATCCTACAATTTCAACCCAAATATGCCATGACTCTTTATAATTCAAAATGATATTTATAAGAAATATAAAGAATAATACACTAAAATAAACTATATTTAGTGTTTTAAAGTTTAGTTTTTCTTTAAAATTATCATTAAACATCGATTTTAAAGAATTCATTTTATCGCCTTATTTGTAGATAATTCAGTACAAACTGCGAAATAGGTTCTGCTTCAAAACCAAAATGTTCTGCAAGCACTTTTGCAGGAGCAGATGCCCCAAACGATTTCATACCCCAAATGGCTCCATCTCTGCCAACAATTTCTCCCCAGCTTTGGGTAGACCCAGCTTCAATAGCGACTGTAGGTATATCTTTAGGCAGCAAATTATTTAAAGTTAAAGGATTATTTACTAATACTTGTGGTGCGATACAGCTTATAACTCTTATAGATAAATTTACCTTCTCATGAGTTAAAGTGTAAAAAGCTTCGGATTCTAATTTTTTAGCAGCTTCTATGGCAATAGCAACTTCACTACCTGAAGCAATGAGTATTACTTTTTTATTATTTTCATTATTAAAGTCTTTAAGTATATAGGCGCCTTTTTCCATGCTTTCTTTAACGGTCAAAGAATTTCTGTCTTGTTGTAGATATGAGTCTAAATCATTTAAATCTTGGCGTGTTAATAATAATGCTGTCGGCCGTTTTTTAGAATTAACTGCATTTTCCCAAGCTAAATATGTTTCTAGAGTGTCACCTGGACGGTATACTTGTAAGTCAGGAATAGCTCTTAAAGCGGCAGCATGTTCAATGGGTTGGTGAGTCGGACCATCTTCGCCAACCGCATAACTATCATGAGTTAATATAAAAAGAGTCGGGATTTTCATGAGAGCTGCTAAACGGATGGCTGGACGCATGTAATCAGAAAATACCGCAAAGGTGGCACAAAAAGCTTGAAAACCTCCATGCAAAGTGATGCCATTACAAATAGCAGCCATACCATGTTCACGAACACCAAAATGAATATTTCGGCCAGAAAAATCTTTGCTACTAATAAATGTTGTATTTGGTAAAGTTGTTAAGTTGCTTCCAGCTAAGTCAGCAGATCCTCCCACTAGTTGTGGATTTTCTGCTGCAAGTTCACATAATGCTTTGCCACTAGCTACTCTTGTCGCCATTTTTCCTTTAGCTAAAGTTAATGAAGAAGGAGAAAATGCGACCTTTAAATTTGTATTAAAATGTTGATTCCATAGTTTAAGTTTTGCAGGATTTTCCATTTCCCATTTGCGCAAAGTATTTGAATAAAGTTTTTCCCAATGTGCATAATTATTTTTTGTTAATTCTGTTAACTTATTGGCTGATACATAATATTCATTTGGAATAAAAAAAGGTTCGACGTTTTGAATACCTAAATGTTTTTTAGCTTCAATAACGTCATCAGCACTCATTGGATTGCCATGTATTTTGGGTTTCCCTTCCCATTTAGGTGAACCTTTTCCAGGTATACCTTTACAAATTATAATGGTAGGACCCGTTTCTCCATTAGGAAGGTTAGAATTAATAAGGGCTTTTTCCATAGCTTGGGCTAATGAATCAAAATTATTGCCATC